>JAHEKA010000379.1 GCA_024638585.1 Rhodospirillales bacterium | reverse complement strand
GGCCAAGCGCAAGGGATCGCCCCCGTGCCGCAGGCACAGCGGGCTTGTTCAGGCACAGGGGGCTTGGTCCAGGAGGTACATGATCGCTATGAATTCGGGTGGTCAGCGGTGGCCTCGTGTCGGGCGCTGGTTGCGGCGATGGCCGCCGGCGTCCCCCCGGACGTCAGCCCGGGATCGGGCTAAGGCAGCCCTGGCGGTCGCGGGAATTCCGGATAAAATGGGCCACGCCCCGCCATCACGTTGGGAGAAATGATAATGAAGAACCAGACCATCACGGTCCGCCCCCTTTCGGCCCATACCGGCGCCGAAATCACCGGCGTCGACCTGGCCCAACCGCTGAGCGATCAGACCTATCTGGAGATCCGCGAGACCTTCAACCAGTGGGGCGCCATCTTCTTCCGCGACCAGGACATCACGCCCACCCAGCAGCTTGAATTCGCGCGGCGTTTCGGAAACGTCACGCCCGACGACTATGCCTCCAACCTGCCGCTGGTGGACGGTTACGAAGAGCTCAAGGAGATCGTGCGCAAGCCCGACGATCCGCGCAACGTCGGCGGTTTCTGGCATATGGACAAGTGCTTCATGCCCGATCCCGATATGGCGTCCCTGCTGTATGCCAAGGAGCTTCCACCCTATGGCGGCGACACCATGTTCGCGCATCTGGGCGCCGCCTTTGACGCACTGTCGCCGGGGCTTCAGGCCACCCTGGAAACGCTGTCCACCGTCCTGATCAAGTCGCGCGCCTACGGCGACGGCGGCACCCCGGCCCCGGGGGTCACCGCCGAGGGCTATGCCGAGGCGCTGGAGAAATTCGCCGGCATCGAAGCGACCCATCCGGCGGTGGCCCGGCATCCGGAGACCGGGCGCAAGGTGCTGTTCGTGGGGCCGGTCTATTCCGATCGGTTCGCCGGCTGGACCCGGGAGGAAAGCCTGCCCTTGCTGGACTACCTGTCAGGCATCCTCACCCGCCCGGAACACACCTGCCGCTTCCGCTGGGAGGAAGGGTCGCTGGCCATGTGGGACAACCGCGCGGTGGCCCACTATGCGCTGGACGATTATCCCGGCCATCGCCGGTCGATGCACCGGGTGACGATCCAGGGCCCCTGGCTGGAGCCCACATCCGCCGCGGCGTGAGACGACCGGGCGGTGCGTCGCGATGATGCGCGGCGGGTCGGATTTACCGTGAAACCGGAAAGTTCGTCAGGGGACCGCGCCTCAACGGGCCCCTGCGATTTCATTCGGCGCAGCGCCCCGCTGCATCGCCTCGGACCGCAGTCGCTGGCCATTGCGGGAACTGACACAGACCTTGTTCCGCCCGGTTTCCTTGGCCTCATAGAGGGCGGCGTCGGCGGCCTCCAGAAGCGTGTCGAAACCATCCATGTCATCGGTCAATTCCGCCACTCCAAAACTTCCCGTGATCATGATCTCGGGATGCAGCAGCGAGACTTGATGTAAGCCGATGCGCTGGCACAGGCGCTGCGCCACCGTCAAGGCGCTCCGCCCGGACGTGTGGGGCACGAGGATGCCGAATTCTTCGCCGCCAAGGCGCGCGATGACATCGGTATCGCGCAGCCGAGCGGCAACAAGCTGGGAAATCGAGGTCAAGACCTTGTCGCCGGCTGCGTGACCGAACGTGTCGTTGACGGACTTGAAGTGATCCAGATCGAGGATGATCAATCCGAGAGGAAGCCCATTGCGCCGTGCACGGCTGAGCTCGATTCCGGCCTGCTTCTCGAAAGCCCTGCGCGTGAGCACACCGGTCAGGGGGTCTGTTGTCGCCTCCTGTTTCTGGATCATTCTCCGTTTTGTGTCCCAAAAGGCCAGCAGCCCACACAGGAACACAAGCACCCCCCCAACCAGCAAAAACAAATACCGTTCCGGCCGGTGCACCCGGTGTTCGAGGCCCGGTGATGCCGCCACCGTCCAGCTGGCGCCGGGAACGCCGACGTGACGCACGGAACTGTGCGGCGAGGCGAACACCTCTTCCCGGCCCAGGATCATCACCGCGGGGCCCCGCGCGGAGCCCTCTACCCGGATCGCGGTCTCGATATTGCTGTTCGAAAGAGTCGTCTCAATCTCCTCGCGAACCTCCGGATAATCCAGGATGATGGTCGCGAATCCCCAGAATTTGCCGCCCGCGCCCTGATCGACATAGATTGGCCGGCGGGTGATGATCGCCTGCCCGCCCTGAGCCAGATCTACGGGACCGACGGTGATGGTCCGGCCGTTCTTGATTGCCTCCTCCACGGCCTCACGCTGGCCGGGGAGCGCACGCAAATCCAGACCTCGCGCCTTGTCGCCCGGAAAGGTGGGGTACAAATGCCGCACGACGGCTCCGGGGGACAGTTGGATTTGCCTGATGGCCGGTCGGTTCCGCACCAAGGCGCGCGAGATGCTCGTGAAAACCGCGTCATCCAGGTCGGGCTGAGCCTTCACGAGACCTTCGAGAGCGTCCATCGCGCCCAGAAGTTCGGCGAAGAAACCCCTAACGAAGTCACGCACATGGCCCGAGTGCTCCCCAACAAAAATGCGTTGCCGGCCCTGGTACGCGGCGTCTTCATGGGCGTCGACGAAAGCGATAGCTCCCATTAGGACGGCAGCCACGCAAGCCCCAACGAGCCAAGGAATGAACGCATTCTTGGCTCTCTTTTCCTCGGTACGTTCCACCAATCGTTTCAGCGTTAAGTCTCCGCTATCGGAGGACCGCCCTTCTTGGCCCTCCGTCCTGCCCCCCGCAGCAATGCCGGGACCGGTAACGCCCGATGGCGAAGCTGGTCCGATTCGCGGCCCAATGTCCCACCGAGGGATTTTCGCGAATTTGATTAAGAAACCGATAATTCAGGGCCTTCCAGACCCGCCGCCATTGGCGACCGGCCCAACAAGGACAACCATTCCCATCACCCCAATATCTGCGGTTTTCGGCCAGTTGCCCTTGTCCCGGAATGGATGCTACAAACAGGGGAGTTTTCTAGGGCCCGATTTGTGCGGTTTGTGTGCTTTTCGGGCCGTTGACCCAAGGAGAGCGGGGATCAGAGATGGCCGACGACGCGCCGAAGAAAGAATGGACGGAACCGACGGATCTTAAGACGAAGTCCGGTTTGGGCGAGTTCACCCGTCCGAACATGCCCTATGACGACTGGATGGAGGCGCAGGAGATCCCGATTTATCGCGGCATCGGGGTGCGCAAGGTGCAAGACCTTCCGTTGAAGCCTTGGAAGCTGATGGGGGGCAACGCGACCTTCATCCAGCTTTGGGGGACGGAGAACCTGTGGGGCTGCCACGTGATCGAGGTTCCGGGCGCCGGGGCGCTCAATCCGGTGAAGCACCTGTTCGAGCAGCAATACTTCATCGTCGAGGGTCGCGGCACGACGGAGGTGTGGGAAGACGGCCACGAGGACCAGAAGCACGTGTTCGAATGGCAGGCGGGGTCTTTGTTCGCGATCCCGATCAACGCGCGCTACCGCATCGTCAACGCGGCCTCAAGCCCGGCGCTGCTTCTCGGCGGCAACCTGGCGCCCCAGGTGTTCAACCTGTTCAAGAACGAGGATTTCATCCTCAATTGCCCGTACAACTTCCGCGACCGGTTCGATCCCAACGCGGCGGACT
>JAHEKA010000378.1 GCA_024638585.1 Rhodospirillales bacterium | reverse complement strand
CATGAATCGTGCCGCCTTCGGGGGAATATTCGAGCGCATTATCCAAGATGTTTTCGAACACGGTTTCCAGCAGATCTTCCCCGGCCCGCACATGGGTGTCCGCAACGATATCGTGCGACAGGGTGACGCGTCGCATATGAGCGGTTTCCTGATAGGCGTCGACCATGCGCGAAAGCAGCAGGGAGAGGTTGATGCGTTCGCGCGGGGGATTGATCAGGTCGGCCATGGTGTGGTCCATGCGCCTGGCCGCGCCGACCAGCGAATCGAGACGGTTGACCGAACGTTCGATGAGGTCAATGGATCGATTGGCCGCGGGGTCGGATTCCGACACCACCCGCTTCAACGGTTCCACCGATTGGGAGATGACGGCAATCGGGGTCTTGAAGGCATGGGCGTTTTCCTCCGCCGCCTCCTGCATGGCCTTCTCCGATTTCCCCAGCGTTCCCACCATGAGGTCGAATTCCCGGGCGACATCGACCAGTTCCGGCACCTTGTTCAGTTCGGTGAACGAACCGCCGGTGCCGGGCCTCTCCCGGATGGTTTGGGCCAGGGTGCCGAACCGCTGGAGAGAGCGCCAGATCGAGAGGAACAGGAAAAAGACGAGCACCGCCATGATGACGTAGATCGCCACCGCGATTTGGACCTCGGGCTTGGTCCAGTAGTGCTGGCCGATGGAGATGCCGGCCACCCCGGTGGGCGGATAGGAGGTCAATATGACCCAGCATCCCGCCTTGTTGTGGATCGGCGTCATTGAGCTCAACAGTTCGGTCTCGCCCGCCGGATTGACGTATCGGATGTTCAGCGCCTTGTACCCCGCGCAGGTATCACCGAGCCGGTCGAGAATGCGCTGGCGCATGATTTCCTTGTGTTCCTGGGCCAGATAGGCGGCGGGCAGGGGGGGCAGGGAGGCGACGTAGAGGTAGCTGTCGTGCCGTTTGGCGCTGGCGCGCTGCAACAGCACCTTGACCCGGACGCCGCCGGTGTCCAAGCGTTGCAACTCCTTCTGAAGGTCAGGCGCACTGGCCTCGCCCGAGCGCTGGATCAAGGGCGCCAATGACTTGGCAATCAAGAGGCCCTGATTCTGGACGCTTTGCAGGATGAGCACGTTCTTTTCCGCATCCGCGTCGCGAAGTTCGGCATAGATGATCAGGGGGCAGGCGATGAAGATCACCACCAGAATGGCGATCTTGACCGCCAGCGAGCGGGAATCGTGACGCAGGCGGGCCAGCCCCGTGAGCTGAAGCTCACTCATTCGACCACCGGTAACCGAACCCGGGGTAGTTCTCGATGGCATCGAATTTTGGATCGAGGCTGCGGAACTTTTGCCGAATCCGTTTGATGAAGGTGCGCACGTTGACCCGGAAGCCCTCGGGCCCGGTGCCCGCGAAGAAACCGGTGTCGTGGACCTGGTCGTAAAGGTCGCGATAGCGGATATCCTGGCCCGCGCGGGTCGCCAGATAATGCACGATCCGGAATTCGCCGAGCGTGAGACCCACCTCTTCGCCCTTCCAGTAGGCACGGTTGGTGAGGGGCCTGAGGTCGAGATCACCCAACACGAACTCCTCGGCGTCCGTCGGGGCGGGCTCCGGGGCATCCTGGCCGCTCTTGGTGCCGGCCAGGATCAGCTCTATGCGGCGCAGTAGGATATGAAAGCTGCGGGATTTCTCGACGAAATCCACCGCGCCGCTGGTCAATGCCGCTTCTTCGTATATTTGGTCGCTCAAAACCGTGAAAAAGATCACCGGGGTCTGAATGCCGGTCTCGCGCATCCTGGCAAGCACGTCGATGCCGGTCATTCCGGGCATCTTCCAGTCCAGCAACACCAGGTCGGTCGCACTTTCCGCCTGGAAATGGGCCATGGCATCCTCGCCCCGGGAGAAGGCCATGACGTTGAAACCGTTGTCTGAAAGATTTTGGGCGACCGATTCCCTGAACAGGTCATCGTCATCAACGATCATGATGCTGGCCATGGGCCCTGGATCCTATTCCTTCTTCTTTGCTTTAGGCCGTGCGCTGCGGATTTCTCCCAGGCACTCGCGTTCCACCTGGGTCACCCGGGTCTCGGGAAAGAATCTGTAAGCGAGAGACCTGAATTTTTTCTGACCGACGTCGAAATAAAGGAATACGTCCAGGCTGCATTCCCGGGCCTGATAGCTCCACACCATGGCCGGCGGCTCGTTGCGCACCGCTTTGGGGGGGCCCAGGAAGTCTTTCAGCTCGTTCTCGTTCTTGCCGACCAGGGTCTTGGAATCGGGACCGGTCGGCTTGGCCGGCGTGGTGGCGGGTTGGGGCAGAATTCGGGCGGTTTGCTTCGGATTGGCGGGGGGCGCCTTTTTCGTCGGCTTTTTGGCCTGCTTGATGGTCGGCGGCGGCGCCTTTTCCACCGGCTCCGACCCGGTCCCGGCGCCGCCACGACTGTTGCCCGCGAGCTCGCTGGTGACCTCGCAGCCTGCAATAGCCATGACTGTGAGGATCGCGACAAAGCCACGTCCCCAGGACCTGCACTTCAAAATTCCTGCTCCCTTGCCGGCAACGCCGCAAGATTAGCGAACTCCCAATCCCCGCGCCAATGGAGATGTTGTGCCGGCCGGTGCCTGACCTCTCGTTTCGCTGCATCAAGGCGCGCCAAGGCCATGGTCCCTGTGGCCTTTGGGCGGGATACCTCGAAAACAAGAAAAACACGGCATTTGAACGATCTCCCGGATATCACGGGCTCGAATGTCACAGGTTTGACTCTCGCCGTCGCAAGAAATTCCATCGATGATGTGAAAAAAGTCAGGTCCGGGCCTTTTTCGGGGACGATTCTCCGGCTGAATCCCGGTCCCACAGGGAAATTCAAGTCGAAAGGATGGAGCGAGATGAGGATATTCCGGCTTGGCCGAAGGCTCGGAACGGCAGGAATCATTGCATTGACCGCGACCTTGGCGTCTGCCGCCGGTGTCCAGGTGTCGGCGCAGGTCGCCGAGCCTGATGAGGCCAAGGTCGATGCCGGTGCGCTCGTCACCAAGGCGAAGAAAGCGGTCCAGGAATTCCGGGCCTCTCAGGTTTCGGCCCGGTTCCGCGCCTCGGTGCGCAAGGGCCGCGCCATCCTGATCGTGCCGGAGTTCGAGCGCGCGGGCTTCGGCCTCGGCGGCGAAGGCGGATCGGGTGTGCTCCTGAAGAAACTTGCCCGACCGGCCGGTTGGACCTATCCGGCGTTCTTCGAGGTGGGCGGCCCCACTTTGGGCTTCCAGGCCGGCTACGAGAAGGGCGCGCTCCTCATCGTCATCCATAACCAGCAAACCCTGAACGAAATCATGAACGGCCAGCTCGCTTTCGGAGCGGAGGCCCGAGCCCTTGCCGGCTCGAAGGGGGTCATGGCGCAGACCACGACGTCGGCCGGCCACAGGATCGATCTGTTCATAAACAGCACCGGTGCCTTTGCCGGTGCCATGCTCAAGGGCGGCGACATCCGGCCGGTCAAGAGGCTGAATGTCGGCTATTACGGCGTTGGCGTCGGTCCCAGTGACATCCTGAAGGCGAAGGGCCGCGCGAATGCCCATGCCGATGGGCTGAGGGCGGCACTTTCAGACCTGGCGGAAAGGCCCCCCGCACCCATGCACACCAA
>JAHEKA010000377.1 GCA_024638585.1 Rhodospirillales bacterium | reverse complement strand
TTGTGGGCACTTTATCTCGGCGCCAGCGCCACCGAAGTCGGCATCGTCGCCGGCGCGCGGTCGGTGGTCCCCTTCATCCTGGCGATCCATGGCGGCGTGTTGATGGACAGGCTCGGCACTAAGCGCATCATGGCGGCGTCTGCCATCGCCGTGATCGTCAGCGCACCGCTCTATTCCGGGCTGCCCTGGATCCCCGCGGTGATCGTCCTGCAACTGATCACGGGATACGCCACGACCATTGCCTGGGTCGGCGCCCAGACCGTGATGGCGCAGGTTTGCCGGGGGGACACCGGATATCTCGGCACTTTCAACTTTTCAAGCCGCATCGGCACCTTTCTCGCCCCGATCCTGATGGGGCTTTTGTGGGATTTCACCAACGCCTGGATCACATTCCTTTTCGTCTCGCTATGGGCCGGCGCCCTGCTGGCGTTTACCGTGCTGACGCCGGAGATCGAGAGCCCCGCCGAAGCCGAGGCTCCGGGCGACGGACCGCGCCCTCCCCTGAGCACCCGGCTGCGCGCCTTTCTCCCCAATCCGTCCGATTACGTCCAGACCTTCGCACTCCTGCTGATCCCGGCCATCGCCATCTCCATGGCGGGCGGCTTTCTGCGCAACACGACCTCGGCGGTCCAGGGGTCGATCTACGTGGTCTACCTCAGCGAGGTGGGCCTGACGGGCACCGCCATCGGCGCCCTATTCGCCGCCATCGAAGGCGCCAGCGCCATCGGCTCCCTGCTGGCGGGCCGCAGCCAGCGGGTGATCAAGCCCTATACGTTGATGCTCACCACCACGGCGTTGGGCATCGTCCTGATCAACGGGACACCGCTCCTGGGCGGAATCTTCGTGCTTCTGATGGGCGCCCAGCTTCTGCGCGGCGTGATCCAGGGCATCAACCAGCCGGTCCTGTTCGGCATCCAGGCCCGCGCCGCGGGCCGCACCCGCCAGGGGGCCACGGTGGCGCTGCGTGTGACGTTGAATCGTCTGGTCTCCATCGTCGTGCCCCCGGTCATGGGGATCATCGCCGATACGGCGGGCATCGAGATGAGCTTTTATTGGCTGGGAGGTGTGCTGCTCTTGATGACGGCGGGACTTGCCGTTTGCATCCGCCTATCGGCGGATGACGGCACCGAAACCCGATGGTAGCGGACGCAAGCAAGACGCGGGCCCAGCCCGGAGGAACCGGCGGCGGGCGTCCCGATGTGCCGCGGCGGGCCTATTATCCGGTGCTGGGCACGAGCCTCGCCGCCAACGTCAATGCCGACTTCCTGACCGTGGCCGTGCCGCTTTGGGCGGTGATGCTGGGCGCGACGCCGGCGGAGATCGGCATCATGATCGGCGCGCGCTCTCTCCTGCCCTTCCTGCTTGCGATTTACGGCGGCGTGCTGATGGACCGTTTCGGCACCCGGCGCATGATGCTGATCTTCACGGCGGTTTCCACCGCCCTGGTGCCGCTCTATCCCCTGAGCCCGTGGTTCCCGGCCCTGGTGGCGCTGCAGATGATGACGGGACTGCTCGCCAATCTGTCCTGGATCGGGGCCCAGACGCTGATCGCGCGCATCGGCCGCGGGGACCCCTACTACCTCGGCATGTTTTCCTTTGCCTCGCGGGTGGGCTCCATCGGCGCGCCGGCCGCGATCGGGCTGATCTGGGACCTGACCGGCCATTGGGGCGCCTTTACCGCGGCCACCGTGACCGGCGTGGTGCTGACCGGGTGCACCGCCCTGGTGCCGCGCTGGGCCGAAACCCACGGACTTGACCCTGCCCATCACCCGGGCGCCGGAGAGCGCCTCGGCTGGCGCGGCCTGATGCCGAACCTGCGTGATTACGTCGACACCCTTGCGCTGCTGGCGATGCCCGCCGTGGCGCTGGGCATCGCCATCGCACTCCTGCGCCACACCCCCCAAACCATCCAAGGCTCGTTCTACATCACCTATCTCAACGAGATCGGCTTGCAGGCGACGGTGATCGGCGCGCTGATCTCCTGCTCCGAGGTCGCGGGCGCCTTTGGCTCGCTCCTGGCAGCCCCCCTGATGCGCCGATTCGCGGCCCACTGGATCCTGGTGGTCTTCACGATGGTGGCCATCGCCATGGTGTCGCTGACCCCGGTCCTGGGCGGCATTATCTTGTTGCTGGGCGCGGCCCAGATTTTCCGCGGGCTCTCTCACGGCCTGCTCCATCCCGCGACCTTCTCGGTCATATCGAAGGCGCTGCCGGCGCAGATGCAGGCGCGCGGGGTGGCGCTCCGAACCACCGGCAACCGGCTCGGCGCCGTGATCCTGCCCATCATCATGGGCTTCGTCGCCGAAGCCGTGGGCGTCAAGATCAGCTTCCTGGTCGTCGGCTGCGGGCTCATGGCCATCGTCGCCGCGATCGGCTTCGCCGTGTCGCGCAACAAAGCCTTCGTCGGCCCAAGAGGGGCCGCCTAAGCGGTTGCCAACCGCGCTTGCCTCTTCTAAGAACCTTCCTAGGCTCCCTCACACCGCCACAGGCCCATGCCCGAAACCGTCGTATCACTCGAAAACAATCTGCGCTGGTTCTTCCCGACACCGGTCGTCGCCCAACCGTGGCCCGGCAGCGAAGGCGTCAACGCGGCGCTCCGGGAGCTCATTCTCTCCGGTGAAGCCCAGGCCAACCCCGACCTTCCCAACGTGGTCGGCGGATGGGCCACGACCAAGGATTTCCTGACCTGGAATGCGGAATGCATCGCCGAATTGCGCGAACACATCCGCATCGTCGTGTCCGAGGTGGTCAAAGGAACCAGCCAGATCACGGAGGTGCCCAACCAGCACCTGGGGTTCGAGGCCTGGGCCAACGTGCTGCGTTCGGGCGGCTATCACCGCCCACATACCCATGACAACAGTTTCTGGTCGGGCGTCTATTATGTCGCCTCGGGCCAGCCCACCGGCGATCAGCCCCAAAACGGCCAGCTTGAGCTGTTCGACCCCCGCAGCGCGGCGGGCGCCATCCGGTTGCCCGGCAGCACCTACCAGCACACCTGCCCGATCGATCCCCAGCCCGGCCTCATCGTGATGTTTCCCGGCTGGATACGCCACATGGTCCACCCCTTCCACGGCGAGGGCGAGCGCATTTCGGTCGCCTTCAACCTGATCCGCACCTGAGGCGCGGCGCGGGTCCCTCCCAGGCGGCTTGGCAGGGAGGGCGGCGCACGACTACAATGCCCGTCAACGCCCGGGCCAACCGGGCGATTGCCCGTCCCCGCTTTCACGGCAAAAAATCGGAAACGCCTCTCATGCCCCGCAACCGGGACCGCCTTGACCCTGCCCAGCACCTCCGGTCCGTCCGGGGTAAGGCCATCCGCGGGACCCGCGGGAGATGACGACCGCCGGCACAGCGGGGGACCGGCCGCGCCCGTCGCGCCGCGTGGAATACCTGACCTATGCCACCGGCCTGCTGACCGACAGCCAGTCGGAGCTGGTCGGCTTTCTGCTGCCGCTGTGGGGGATTTTCCTCGGCCTTGGCCCGCTTGAAATCGGCATCCTGGTCAGCGCAAAGGCGGTGCTGCCGTCGATCTTCGCCATTCACGGCGGCGTCCTGATGGACCGGTTCGGCACGCGCATCGTTCTGGTGCTGATGGGGGTGGCCTGCACGGTGATGCCGCCGTTCT
>JAHEKA010000376.1 GCA_024638585.1 Rhodospirillales bacterium | reverse complement strand
CAGACGGCAATATCCTGCCGGGGATGAGACGCGAACCGGGTTACGTGACCACCGAAACACTGCTGATGCGGTCCAAGACCGGCTCGGTGCGGCGGATGAACTACCGCACACCGATCAAGTCGGGGTGACGCTGCGCTGCCCCAAGGTGCTGCGGGACGGTCATGCCCGCCGATTTCCGTTAGCGCTAAACTTAATGTTTTCAGATGGTTGATACACTGTCCCCACGAGGACATCCTGCCTGTTCCACCGCCTTTCTTGGCGTCGAGACCTCGCTCACCGGCCGCCGCTGGACCGGGCCGACCCCGGACCAGGACCGCCTGGCGCAGGCCATGGCGCAAACCGCCGCCCTGCCCCTGCCGGTCTGCCACACCCTCGTGCGCTGCGGGGTCGACGCCGCCGGCGCCGCCGCCTACCTCGCCCCCGCCCTGCGCGACCTGTTGCCCGATCCGCTGTCGCTGAAGGACATGGGCAAGGCCACCGCCCGCTTCCTCGCCGCCGTCCAGACACGCCAGAAGATCGCGATCTTCGCCGATTACGACGTCGACGGCGGCGCCTCGGCCGCGCTCTTGATTGTCTGGCTGCGCGCCATGGGCCAGCCCGCCACGCTCTACATCCCCGACCGCATCGACGAGGGCTACGGTCCCAACGAGGACGCCATGGCCGCCCTCGCCCGCGACCACGATCTGATCGTCTGCGTCGATTGCGGCACTCTCAGCCATGGCCCCATCGCCGCTGCGAAAGACGCCGACGTAATTGTCCTCGACCACCACCTGGGCGGCGAGACCTTGCCTCCCGCCCTCGCTGTGGTGAACCCAAACCGGCAGGATGAGTCCGGCGATCTGGGGCACCTGTGCGCCGCCGCCGTGGTCTTCCTGCTGCTGGTCGAAGCCAACCGCCGCCTGCGTGCCGAAGGGGCCGAGGGCCCCGATCTGATGGCCATGCTCGACCTCGTCGCGCTCGCCACCGTCGCGGACGTCGCGCCGCTCACCGGCGTCAACCGGGCCTTGGTTCGCCAGGGGCTGCGGGTGATGGCCCGCCGCGACCGTCCCGGCCTGACCGCACTGGCCGACATCGCCCGCATGGACACCGCGCCCACCTGTTATCACCTGGGCTTTCTTTTGGGCCCCCGCGTTAATGCCGGCGGCCGCATCGGCGCCGCCGATCTCGGCGCGCGCCTGCTGGCCACCGACGACCCGCACGAGGCCGCCGCGCTGGCCGAACGGCTCGACCGCCTGAACACCGAGCGCCGCGACATCGAGGCCGCGGTCCGCGAAGCCGCCCTGGCCCAGGCCGAGACGCGCGGGATCGACGGCCCGCTGGTCTGGGCTGCGGGCGAAGGCTGGCACCCCGGCGTCGTCGGCATCGTTGCCGCGCGGCTGAAAGAGGCGTTTAACCGTCCCGCCGTCGTCATCGGGCTGGAGGACGGGATCGGCAAAGGCTCGGGCCGCTCGGTGTCCGGCATCGACCTCGGTGCGGCGATCCAGCGCCTCGCCGCCGAGGGTCTCTTGCTGAAGGGCGGCGGCCACCGCATGGCGGCCGGGCTGACGGTCGCGCAGGACCGGATCGAGCCTGCGATGGCCCGCCTGGCCGAACTGCTGGCCCGCCAGGGCGCCGAACAACTCGGCCCCCGGGACCTGACGCTCGACGGCGCAATGATGCCCGCCGCTGCCACTCTTGAACTCGTCGCCGAGATCGAGGCGGCCGGCCCGTTCGGCGCCGGCGCCCCGGCTCCGCGCTTCGCCTTCCCCGACCAGCCGATCCGGTTCGCCCGCCGCGTCGGCGAGGATCATCTCAAGATCAGTTTCGGCGACGGGCCCGCGGGTCCGCTCGACGCCATCGCCTTCCGCGCGTTCCAGAATGGCCTCGGCCCGGTACTGGAGGCTCATCAGGGCGCGCGCTTCCACCTCGCGGGACGACTGGATGTCAACCATTTCCGCGGCCGCCAAACCGTGCAACTGCGGCTCGAAGACGCCGCCAAAGCACGCTAGCCGGACGCCCGTCGCGCCGGAAAAAGTCTCTTGCCCTCTTCCACGGCTTTGCCTAGATACGGGCGCACGCCACGGCACTGGCCCGTTCGTCTATCGGTTAGGACGCCAGGTTTTCAACCTGGAAAGAGGGGTTCGATTCCCCTACGGGCTGCCACCTATCTTTGAAATCATTGAATAATTTCTTCATATTTTTGATTAACCCCACATAATACCCCACATAGGAAAAGCACTTAGCCCCTTCGCTTCATGCCATTCGATTGCATTGAATTGCGTTCCACTTTTTCCCTTCAAATTGGCGGCGAAAAAAAATGCCGACCCGCGCCGGTCCTGAACCGAAACGCCCAGAGATTTGACTAGCCCCCCTTTGGTTCCAATCGCGTCTTGCTCTTGTCGACCACTACAGAGCGTTTGAACCGATGCCTGGGCTAGCCTTCCCGCTGATTTCGGGCTTGCTCAATCAGGCTTCGAAAAAGGTCCTCGCGACCCTTCGCCCAGACCCAGAATAGCCGGGTCGTTTGCGATGATGTCCTGTACCTAGCTCTCGGACAGGACGGGGTGGTTTCTGAGTGAGATGCGTTTGGGGCGGGTGTAATGGGTCATGCGGATTTCTCCTTTGCGGCGCGTTCCCGGTCCGGTTGGAACGGCCTGGCGAGGGTTTCGCCGGTCAGCTTTGGTTTGAAGGCTAGGCACATTCGAAAAGCTTCTCAGTCAGTTCGAGTTTCATGAACGAAGGCTGAATCTCGTTGTTCCCTGTCTTGAAGACACCCAGCTTTAGTCCGACCGAATTGGCATCAACACCGGTTTCGTCGCCCGTGCCCTTTCGGACCAGAACAGGCACTCCCGCCAATATCAGTTCTCACCAAAGCTGATGCGCATCCTTCATCCACCACGCGGGATGCAGAGGGTCATTCGACGTTTCGACATCGACAAAGAACCGGACAGGCGCACTTCCCCAATGGAATTCTCCGTTCCCATAGTCCCGCATTACCGGGAGCGACGAATGTCCCAGCATGTCCGCCACGGCTTGGGACGCCGGGTTGGCTATCCAAGAGCCTCTTTGTTGGTTCACTTGTATCCTACTTAGCCGTGCCATCTGTCGGTCGTCCTTCAGCCCTAGAATTAAGAGTTAGCGGTTCCTGGATGTTGCCCAGATCAAGAATCGGCGAAATGCCTTCCTTATTTTCGCGCGTCAGCGCGGCAGGAGATAGCCGCGTTCCTCGCCCGCGCGTGTAGTGGTCCAATAAATCGGCAAAATCTGCACGCCCAACACCTCAAGCATATGTGCCAAACAGCCCCATCGGTATAGCCGCACGTCAGCGGTGTTCGTTCCAAGCCAGCCTAAATCAGCCCTTCAATCTCGCGTGCCTCGCGCACCAGTTCGTTGAGCATCTTTCGCTCCTCGATCCACTCCCGCGCCCGCATCCCATGCTTCCATGAAGGGTGTGCCTTACCCGCTGGATGGCCGCCGCCCGCGCCGCGAAACCGGCAGACACGCCAGCCTGTGACGGCTGGACCTTTGCACCGTTCAACTGCACCGCTTTGGGACTGCGCCCGCCGTGTTTCCGCTGCGGATGCGTCGGGGAGCCTGCCTTGTGGCCTCCGCCTGCGCTATCTACTCGTCACGGTTGTTTGCCGAAAGG
>JAHEKA010000375.1 GCA_024638585.1 Rhodospirillales bacterium | reverse complement strand
AGACGCATGTATCTTCGTGTCGTTCCGCTGCACGTCATAGCGCTGCCCGGGGGCGGCAAGCGCACCACTCGCCACGGCAAAGCCGAGGAGAGCGACTTTCACCATGCCTGGAAGAAGCAATCGCATTGGTCCGGTCCCGCAGATTTTCCGCTCCACACCTGGAAACCTACAACCTTAACTATTGCGGGCCGGTAAAGAACAGGATTCTGCCTGTTTGAGGCCTGGCCTAATGACTCTGTGACCCGCTGATATGGGATTGCGACCGGGCCGCCACGCCACCAACCTCGCCCCTGGGGCAACAGCGTTAATCCAAATCACACCGCAATGTAGCGGTTAACGACTCCGACATTGCCGCCAGCAGCCGGTCCGGCGACCCTGGTTCCAACGTCCACCAGGCCATTTTAAATGCGTGGACCATGTTGTCAGGCTGGGGGTTGGAAGGTTGTCCATGAACAACCGGATCGGAGGTGCGGAATCCCCGCGGGGAGCGCAGTTCCAGCTCATCGGGCCCCGGCAGGAAGCCGAACCACCAGTGAGCGGAGTTTGAAATGAGGAGTCAGATTATCAATTGGGTCATGCCCTACCTCGAGGGCGTCATGTCCTACGTCCAAAGATGGGACAAATTGACCACCATGGAATACGGCATCATTGCCGCCTGTGTCGTGGGCATGATCATCTCAGCGGTCGTGCTGTGGAAAATTTACCGGGTCGTGGAGGGATACCTGTATCGCAGGTGGCAGCTGCACGGCTGGCAGGAAAACCGGGGCAAAAGCTTCTAGCGGCGCCGGCCTCTGCCTCACGCGCCTTCGCGTTCCCGCGCCGGCCAGGCACGGGCGAGCGCATCGCGGTCGAGCTTGCCCCGCGCGTTCTTGGGCAGCGCCTCGACGAAGCGTACATCCTTCGGCGTCTTGAACGGGGCGAGGAACTGCCCGCAATGGGCGATGACGTCTTCGCGCGAAAGCCCCGAGCCGGTCCGCGGCACGACATAGGCCACGACCTCGTCGCCATAGATCTTGTCGGGAATCCCCACCGTCGCCCCCTCGATGATTTCCGGGTGACGGCTCAGGATATTGTCGATCTCCACCGGTGAGATATTCACCCCGCCCCGGATAATCAGGTCCTTGAGGCGGCCCACCACCTTGATGTGACCGTCTTCGTCGCGTACGCCCAGATCGCCGGTGCGGTGACCGTCCCGCGGCAGCTTCTGCGCGCTGCCGTCGGACCGGAGATAGCCCGAGGTCAGCTGCGGGCCGGACACCGTGATCTCCCCGGGCTCGCCTTGCGCAACCTCGCCACCGTCCGGGTCTAGAAGGCGGAGCGTCTGGTGCTTCAACGGCAGGCCCACGGTACCGATCTTGCGCGCCCCGCCCCTGTGGCTGCACATCAGTCCGGCCTCGGAACAGCCGTAGGACTGGCAGACACGGATGCCGTAGATGTTCTCGAATTCGCGCCAGCGTTCGGGCAGCATCGGCGCCGAACTGGTCATCAGGAACTTCAGGTGCGGGATGTCCTCGCCCCTGATGTCGACGGGTTCGGCCATCAACATATTGAGGATGGTAGGGACCGAGGTGGCGATGGTGATTCGGTAATCCCGGATCCAATCGAAATAACGGCTGCGGGAAAACTTCTTTGCGAAATACACCGTCGCCCCCGCCACCAATGGGGCGCCCAGGGTCATGTTCTGGGACGAAAGCCAGGTGTAGGACCGGCATTCCAACATGCGGTCGTCCGGCCCGATGCCCACGATTTCTGCGATGCCGTCGAAATTGGCCCACACGCTGCGATGGGATTGCAGCACGCCCTTGGGCTTGGCCTCGGTGCCCGAGGTGTAGAAGATGACGGCGATGTCCTCGGGCCCTGAGACCTCTTCCAGCTCCACCGCGCCGTCATGGGCTTCCAGGCACGCGAAGAATCCGGTCGAGCCGCCCTCCGGATCCCAGGTGCCGAGGGCGAGGCATTCCGCATCCGTCGCCCCGCGGACGATCGTCTCAAGGCCCAGACCCTCCTGGATCAACACCAGGGCAGGCTGAACCGCCTTGACGATCTCGGCGATATGGTCGCGGTTCATTTCGACATTGGCGGTGGCGATGGTCGCGCCATACCGCTGCACACCGATAAAGGTCGCCATGAACTCGATCGAGTTCTCCGACAGCATCACCACCCGGTCATTGGCCTTGAGCCCCCGCGCGGCGAACTCCTGCGCCATCCGGTTGCCGAGCGCGTGGAGATCGGCGTAGCTCAGGTCCTTCGACTGCTCGATCGCGTGCGCGTAGACCTGATCCGGCCGCAACGAGGCTTGCTCGGCGATGATCGCCCGGATCGGCCTGTAGTCGTCTTGATTGCCTCCCATGAACGGCAAACTATCACAGGCGCCTCAGCCCCAGCAATCCGCCTGACTCCGGGTTTCGGACAGCCTGATCAAGGACGGTTGTGCCGGGATGGGAAACGGTGTAATTTAAGAAATTGTTCGGGACCCGAACATATATTGGCGGCCCATCGGCTGCGACATATGGGGCGCGGATATTCATGGCGAAATCGATCTTGAGTCTCTCCCTGAACGGCACCAGCCGCGAAGACGCGGTGGCCGACAACATGCTGTTGATCGACTACCTGCGGGAGGTGGTGGGGCTCACCGGCACCAAGATGGGCTGCGACGGCGGCGAATGCGGCGCCTGCACGGTGCTGGTGGACGACCGGCCCCGACTGTCTTGCATCACCCTCGCCCATGCGGTGGCGGGCCGAAGGCTGGAGACAGTCGAAGGCGCGGTAACCGACGGCCGCATGTCGCACCTGCAACGCGGCTTCCATGAAAAGCTCGGCTCCCAATGCGGCTACTGCACGCCGGGCATGATCATGGCCTCGGAAGGATTGCTGCGCGCCAATCCGAACCCAAGCGACGAAGACATCCGCGCCGGGCTCAGCGGCAACATCTGCCGCTGCACCGGCTATGTGAAGATCATCGAGGCGGTCCATGACGCCGCCGCTCAGGGGGGCGGATCATGAGCGAGCTCTCCCCCGTCAAGGGACGCACCATTGCCGTCGGCGCCCATGTGCCGCTGATCGACGGCATCGATAAGGTGACGGGCCGTGCGCGTTACACCGCCGACCTCCCCCACGGAGGCGCCCTGGTGGGACGCATCTATCGCAGCCCCTATGCGCATGCCCGGATCATCAAGGTACATACCGACAAGGCCCTGGCGATTCCAGGCGTCGTCGCCGTCATCACCGGCGACGATTGCGACGTGCCGTTCGGCGTCCTGCCCATTGCCCAAAACGAATTCCCTATGGCCCGTGACCGCGTGCGTTACCGGGGTGAGCCGGTGGCCGCGGTTGCCGCCAAGGACGAGGCAACGGCGGAGCAGGCGCTGGCGCTGATCGAGATGGAGGTGGAAGAGCTGCCGGCCTATTTCGATCCGGTCAAGGCGCGGGAACCCGGAGCGGTGGACCTCCACGAGGACCGGCCCGGCAACCTGGAACGCGACGTCCATCATGAATTCGGCGATGCCGAGGCGGGCTTCGCCGCCGCCGATATCGTGCGCGAGGAAACCTATACCTGCGGCGAAGTCACCCACATGCAGATGGAACCCGACGCGTCCCTCGCCGAATACGATGTCGAACGCGACCGCCTGACGCTGCATAC
>JAHEKA010000374.1 GCA_024638585.1 Rhodospirillales bacterium | reverse complement strand
GGACCCTGTTGACGTGCACGTTGAAGACATTCATGAAAATGCTGATACGCGTCAGCGGCTTTGGATCCATCTCAAGTTCCTCCGGCGGCAGGGCTTCGACAAGGGGAAGGACCCGACCGTCGGCGGGCGCGAGGACCGCCCCGGTCCCATCCTGGGGTACCCGGTCGGGGTCGCGGAAAAACCAGATGCACCACAGACTGAGCACGCTTCCCGCGATGCCCAGCGGCGGCCAGATGATCCACATCAGGACCGTCGCCAGGACAAACCCTGCGATGATCGGCCAGCCCTCTCGGTGAATGGGCAATTGCATGCAGATCGATCCGTTACCGTGGAAAACGCGCGAGTCTACCCTATCGCAAACCCATTGCTAAGCCTGATGGGCGCCCCGGCTTTGCACCCGACGATTAACCCCTAGTCAATGATTAAGACGTTTTAAATCGGCGTCTGCTAGATCAGGGGCATGCAGGCGAAGCAGGCATACGGATCCGACCCGGACGGTGGGAAAAAGATCGATCCGCAGCAGGAGGGCTACCAGGCCCCAGGCGCGGGACTATTTGCGTCCGCCAATCCGCAGTTGTTCATCGAGGCCATCGCAGGGGCCGGCACGCGACCATCCCGATTCCTGTTTGCTTACGGAGAGCTGCCGGTCATCGGCGAACTGCACTCCCAGCCTGACAGTTCCGAACTCCGGCTTCTGGTCGTGGTTGGCCGGCTGCCCTACTCCGTCGAATCCCGCGATCAACGGGAGAAAATGCTCAACATCATCCGGGCCTTTCCAACGGAACTGGGCGAATCGCTCGTCATAGCCCCCGATCAATCGATCTGCGTCAACACCACAGGGCCCATGGCGGCGAACCCGACACCCGCAGGATTGCTTTCGGAGATGGTCGTGCGACTGTTTCGCCTAGATCCGGTGCTCAGGTCTTTGGCCGACATCCTGCCCGACCTCGCCCCTGCCTTGGGCGCATCCCCCTTCGCCGATACGGGGAATCCGCGCGCCGCACCGATGCGCTAGTTCACCGCTCCCGTCTTGGGCAGCGTGAAGATCTGACCGGGATAGATGAGATCCGGATCCCGGATCTGTTCCTTGTTGGCATCGTAAATCACCGTGTACTGGAATCCGCTGCCATAAGTCCCTCGGGCAAGCTGCCAGAGATTGTCGCCGGGCTGGACCACGACAACCCCACCCGCGGGAATATCCGCCAGGGCGGCGGCACGGCTGAAGGGGATCTCGATGCGGCGCGCCACCGCCCCGCTGGTCCCCAATTCATCGACCCGCAGCCGATAGGTCCCGGGTTTCAGCGGCCGGCGGGGACGAAACGACCAATGCCCGCGCTTGTCGGCCACCGAATCGCCGAGAACGCGGTTGTCGAGATAGATCCGAAGTCGCGCCCCGGGTTCTGCCGTGCCGCCAATCCGCACCCGTCCCTTCAGATCGTAATCGATGCTGTCGACCGACAGGCTACCCGGTGTGCCGCGCTGGGCACTGCCTGGTCCCTGGAGAACCCGGCTGCCCAAAGGCCCCGCCGACCCGGCACCCGGCCTTGGAACCCGAAGCGCAATTACGCCGCCGGCCCCGTCGATCTTCCGCCCGGCCACGTCATAGCCCGGTTTGGGAACGACCAGAACGACCTCACCCTTCGATTCTTGAGTCGACCCATCAGGCAGCATGGCCCTCAGGCTCAAAGTACGGCTCCCCGGCGCCAGGGGCTTCGCCGGCACCAGCACCCATTCGCCCCGGGCATCGGCCGTGACGGTACCGATAGGCTTTCCGCCTTCCAGCACGGTCACTTTGGAGCCTGGCATCGCACGGCCGGCGATCACGGCATTTCCATCGGGGCTGATTCGCACGATATCGAATAATGGAGCGGCACCACGACCCGTGGAACCGGGGGCCCGAAGGCCGCCTCCGTTCTTGCCGGCATTGGGAAGCCCCATCAGCCCACCTCGCTGCGGGGCCGCGCCGTCGGCGCCGGATTCCACCGGTGCCTTGGCCGTCTGTCCCGTGCCGTCGTCGGAACCCGGCAAGGTGAAAATGCTCAGGGCCAGCGCGACGGCAACCACGATGCCGCCGACCACGGCGATGACGAGTGCCCGATTCAAACCGACCGCTTCCCTCTGTTGGGTGTCATACCGGGCACGCCGTTCCCTGTCAGGGACCGCGGCCCTCTGCGCGTACCGTAACTTTTCCTCTAATCCCGCGCAATGGCGGCAGCGCCATCTTGATTCACGGTGCCGCCCCCTATTTCTTGGGCTTGGCCACGCTGTTTTGGATCGGCGGCAAGGCTTTCAGGTAGACGGCAATCGCCCGACGATCCGCATCGGTCAGTTTCGAGGTCCCGTGCTCCACGACGTCGTACATCAGGGAGCCGAACTCATCGCCGTCAGGCAACGATCCCGTTTCCAGCGAATCAATGATCTCCGCGAGGCTCCACTTGCCGATCCCGGTCTTGGGGTCCGGAGTGATATTGGGAATTCGCTCGTTGTCGGGCCCCTGGGCGTTTCCCGCCATCGAAAGCGACCGCTTCATACCACCGAGTGATGTCCGGGGCGTGTGGCATTCGCCGCAGTGGGTCAGTGCCTCCACCAGATAGGCGCCCCGGTTCCATTCCTTGGACTTGTCCGGCGCCGCCTTGTAGGGACCTTCTTCGAGATAGAGCGTCTTCCAAAACCAAAGGCCCCAGCGGATATTGTATGGAAACCCCAAGGTGTGTGGGCGATTCTGGCGGTCGATCGGCGGCAGCGAGAAGATATAGGCCTTAAGGTCCTTGATATCCCGATCGGTCATCAGGGTGAATGAAGTATATGGAAAGGCCGGATAATAATGGTCACCTGCCGGAGACACACCCTCACGCATGGCGCGGATGAATTGCGCGTCGCTCCACTTGCCGATGCCGCGTTCGGGGTGCGGGCTGATGTTGGGCCCGTAAAATGTTCCGAACGGCGTCTTGATCGCGGCCCCGCCACCCAGCAGCGGCCCTTTCTTGGCACGATCGGTGTGACAATTGGCGCAGCCCGACGCGTCGAAAATGTATTTTCCGCGCTCCAGCATAGCCGCGTCCGCCGCCGCTGCCGGTGCGAACGATCCGGCGAAGGCTGCACTTAGGGCCGTTAGGGCGACAATAGATCTAGCCGTGCGAATCATGAGAATAGGGACAGCAGCGATTTCGGAGGGCAAATAGCGAAGGCCGCCGGGTCTGCCCGGCGGCCTGTCACCTGAAAAAGGTCCCTATTTCTTGATCTTGGGACCGCGATACTTCTTGTGGCACCCACCACAGCTCATACCCTTCATGGCCGCGGCGACAGCCTTGGCGTCACCCGCCTTGGCCGCCGTGGCACCGTCGGTAGCGGCTTTTTGCATCTTGGCAAGGCGCTTCTTGAAGTCGTCGGTGTTGTTCCAGATGTCGGGCTTGGACCGGGTCTTGTGCATATCGCTGCCCGACCCCTTGGGCCACAGGCCCATATCGTTGACCTGCTTGGTCAACCCGGCCAGCTTTTCCGCCGCAGCAACGTCCTTCGGACCGATCTTGCCGGCCTTGGCGGACTTCCGCAGGCCCTTGCGGGTCTTGCTGATGTTCTTCATCAAGGAAGAACGCTTTTTCAATGTCGCGGCCAAATTGGACTGGGCCACAGAGACGGAAT
>JAHEKA010000373.1 GCA_024638585.1 Rhodospirillales bacterium | reverse complement strand
AGGAAGAGCAGATCGGCGAAGCCGAGGAATTCCGCCAGCGCACCAAGTTATTGCGTGAAGCCATGAAGGGGCTGAACGAACGCGAACAGCACATCATCTCCGAACGGCGCCTCAAGGACGATCCCACCACCCTGGAGGAGCTTAGCAAGCATTACGGCATCTCCCGCGAACGGGTGCGGCAGATCGAGGTTCGCGCTTTCGAGAAACTGCAGAAGGCAATCCGAAACGCGGTGACCGAACAGAACCTGTCGGTGGGTGACCCCGCATAGGCTGTCGCTAGCCGTCGGTGGAATCGCCCGCGACAGCCTCGCCCCATTCCTCAATCAACGCCTGTTTCTCGGCCTTGAGCCGGCGGATCCTTCCGTTGCTTCGAATGTCGATGATGACGCTGCCAAGCGTCGGCATGGCCATATAGATCAGCCAGCCCGCCCCGGCCGCTGAATAGATCACCAGCCAGGCGACGACGTTGGACAGCACCTCGAAAGCGCCGTCCAGATTGTGGCCGGTGACCCAAAGATCCCCGAGATAGGGCAGCAGCCCGGCGCTGTTGAGCAGTCCCACCGACCAGGCGGCATATTTCCTGGGATGCACATCGACCAACAGGGCGGCAAAGGTCGGCAGCAGGCCCATGCCGATCACCAATACGGTGGGCAACGCGAACACCATGCCGATGGCGAGGGCAGCGAAGATGACCGTCCCCCAATAGACCGGTCCCTTGGCCCGCGATGCCTGGCGCTTTCCTTGCGATTTGGGTGGTGCCATGACCTGTCCCTTCCCCGGTTCCGCCCGACGTCCTAGATGATCAGCGTCACGGCGACGACAATGGCCCCAAAGAAGACAATGGCGGAAACCCCGACCGCCAGACCGTGGCCATACGCCTCGGCCTGTTTCGGGTCCCGCGATGCTGTGCTGCTCAGGTAGCGGATCTGACTGTCGATCTTGGCGCTGCGTGCGCGGGCCGCGGCGTAGCCGTCACGATCACGGCGACGGGCGTCGCCATTGGAAACAAAGCGGTAGAGCGCCGTGATGTTGCCCGTCTGGACCACCGATGGCAGTTCCGCTTCCGCCAATGCGCGCCATTTCTGATGGCGGAGACATTCGACCACGGGGGCGAGATAGGGCTTCAGCCAACGGGCGAGCTTCTTATAAGCAACGGCGCCGCCCTCGGTGTCCGCGGAGGACAGGAGACCGAGCATACCCACCACCACCTGTTCCCCCGCATCGGTCCGGTTCAGCGCCCTCAGGAAATCCTCGGTATTGGTTTCCGCCCGGGCGGCGATGAAAGCCGCGATATGCCGGTCCATGGGCGGGGCTGCGTGGCCTCCCGCCGCCGCAGCCTCCAGGGCCGGCAGGAGATCCGCCAGCGCCATCACCTTGCGGCCGGCGATCAGAGGGCTGAGGCAGGGCTGAAGCGGATTGAGTTCATAAAGGCACCTTTCGATCCCGTGACCGGAGGTCGCGTCCTTGGCGATCGCGACCAGGCGCGAAAATGTCCGCGACATGGCGGCGCCCTTGGCGCCCTTTCCCTGGGTCATGCGAATCTGACAGCCGGGCAGATCTTCTTGGAATATGTCCCGCGCATCTCGTTGGAATCCCTCGTCCGCGAACTGCCGTGCCAGGATCGGGCCGAGACCGTCCGGGTGGGCCGAGATTTGCTTGTAACGAATAGGCGCCCGGGGGTCCAAGGCCATGCACAGCCGGGAAACGAAGGCGGGGTGTGCCGTACCGTGACCACTGCCCAGGCTGCGTTTGGAAAGCTCCATCGCGGTCAGAACGCGCTCGGCAAGCTCATCGTCGCCGAGCGACTGGCGGGCCCAGGTCAGGAACTCATGGCCCCCGTCATGAAGAAGGACGCTGTCCCAATGGCCCGCAAGCGCGGTCGCCAACCCCCGGGGATCGTAGAAGGACAGGCCGCGGAAGGGGAAGCCGCGATCCGGCTTGAGCTGGTCCGGTGGATTGGGCGGCGGCGCGTCCTGGCGGGTGAGCCAGGCGCGGACCTGCGGGAGTCCCCATCGCGTCTCCCGCCGGTCGTCCAGCACGCCATGGAAGAACTGGCGCAGGGTATCCGACATCGCGTGACCGCCAACCAGGCAATGATAGGAGCCGGCCGTCATTTTCTCCGCCAGGAGCTGGGCCGTACCCCGCCCTGCGGCGGGATCAGATCCCGTCAGGATAGCGAGAACCGAGACGCCCAGCGCATAAACATCTTCGGCTGAACTGCCCATCCCGCGTCCGGCGGGATCCGCCATCAGGGATTCGATGGATTCATAAGCGGGCGGCTGGCTCAGCGCCGCGGGACCGGAGGCGCATTCACCGAGGATCACTTCGCCGGCGCCGGAATCAAGGCGAAACATATTGGATGGGCGAATCGCCCGATGGGTCAGGCTACGCTTTGCGAACAGTTCCAGCGTCTTGACCACCGGCGGCAGCAGATTGTTGAGGACGGCATCCTCCGCCATCGTCTCGATCGGGCCGCCATCTTCGCGCTGCAAGCGGCGGCCCAAGGGGTGCTCGTAGATCAAGGCAAAACGGTATTCGTCGGTTCCCGGCCAGGAGACCACGCCGTAATCGACCAACCCGAGGATTTGGGTTTCCGGCAGGGACTTGAGCTTACTGAGAAGGCCGGCGCGGACCGGGAAGGCGGGATCCGGGATGAGCGCGAAGACGTCGCCATCCCCGGTGCGCCGGTCATGGGCCGCAAAGGCCTGGGCCGTCGGCGCGTCCATATGGGCCAACGGTTGATCGGGCAGAAGCTCGAAGCGCCCATTGACGACCGCCACGGCGCCACTGCCGCTGGCGTCAGGTGCCATGACCGCCTCCGGATCCGTAAGCGTCCATTCCCCATCCCGGATGTCTTGCAAGGGACTAGAATTTACGGAAATTTCACGAACGGTCTATTAACGGCCTCATACAGCCTTGGATTTCCAGGCTGATTCCGATTCGCGGGAAACGTGAAAAGTCCGCCTAGTCGGCAAAGGGGTCATGCACCAGGATGGTGTCGTCCCTTTCCGGGCTGGTGGAGAGCAATGCCACAGGCGCCTCGATCAGTTCTTCGATGCGGCGCACGTACTTGACCGCCGTCGCCGGCAGGTCGGCCCAGGACCGCGCTCCCTGGGTGCTTTCCGACCATCCTTCCAGGATCTCATAGACCGGCTCGACCGCGGCCTGCGCCGAAGCGCCTGCCGGAAAATGATCGATGGCGTTGCCGTTCAGGCGATAACCGGTGCAGACCTGCAGTTCCTCGAACCCGTCGAGAACGTCCAATTTGGTCAGCGCGATACCAGATATGCCGCCGGTCTTGATGGACTGTCGCACCATCACCGCATCGAACCATCCGCAGCGGCGCTTGCGCCCGGTGACGGTGCCGAACTCGTGGCCCTTGGTGCCCAGCGTCTCGCCGATTTCGTTGTCCTGTTCCGAGGGGAAGGGCCCGGCCCCCACCCGGGTGGTGTAGGCTTTGGTGATGCCAAGCACGTAATCGAGCGCCCCCGGCCCGATCCCCGAGCCTGCCGCCGCCTGGCCGGCCACCGTATTGGACGAGGTCACGAAGGGGTAGGTGCCGTGATCGACATCGAGCATGGCCCCCTGGGCGCCTTCGAACAGGACCCGCTTGCCGCTGCGCCGTGCTTCGTCCAATCGCTGC
>JAHEKA010000372.1 GCA_024638585.1 Rhodospirillales bacterium | reverse complement strand
CATCCGGTTCCAGGAAGCCGGTGATCATCTTCATGGTGGTCGACTTGCCGGCCCCGTTGGGGCCCAGGAAGCCCAGCACTTCGCCCCGCTGAACCTCGAACGAAACGTCGTCCACGGCTTGGATGCCACCAAACCGTTTGCTCAGGCCTTCGACTTCAATCATTGCCGCCATTAGCAGCAGGCTCCCTGGTTCTCTGTCATCGCCGCTTTTTTGGGCGATTCCGGGCGCGCGTCTCAAGCGCCCGCGCACTGTAATAATTTCCATCGCGCAATTTTCAAGGGCCAAAATGCAAAAAATTTTGGCCCCTGCCGCGCGCGGACCGGCAGGCTAGGGGGATTTTGGGCCTTCCACAATGCCCGAATCGTGCAATTTACCGATTTCAGCGTCGCTGAGGCCCAGCACGTCGCCCAGCACCGCATCGGTATCGGCGCCCAAGAGAGGCGCGGGTCGGGGCGGGGTGCGTCCCAGATCCGACGGATTGAGCGGCGATCCAGGGGTCAGCAGGGCGCCGATCCCAGGCTGATCCAGCATGGCGAACAGGGGGTTGGCGGTGGAACAGCGCGGGTCGGTCTCCACCAATTGCCGGAAGCTCTGGTACGGGCCCCAGCACACGCCGTTCATATCGAAGGCATCGGCGCATTGGGCGAGGGTACGGTCCTTGATCCAGGGCGCGATCAGGCCCGCGATCTCGTCCCGGGCGCGGAACCGGTTGCCCTGGCGCGACAGATAGAGGCCGAGGCGATCCTGCAGCGCCGCCATGTCGCCCGCGAGCCCCGTCGCCGCCAGCAGGCCGCGCCATTGGCGCGACGTCAGCCCCACCACCATGATGCGGCGCCCGTCGTCGGTTTCGAAATCCCGGCCGAAGCCGCCATAAAGGTCGTTGCCGTGGCGCGCCCGGTCCTCGCCGTTGACCGCCACCTCGCCGATAATGCCGAGCGCACCGGTCACCGCCAGGGCCACGTCGGCCAGCGCCAGGCCGATCAGCTGGCCCTCACCGGTGGTCCGGCGCCGGCGTTCGGCGGCCAGGATGCCGCACGCCGCCCACAGGCCGGTGGCGACGTCCCAGGCCGGCAGCACGTGATTGACCGGGCCTTGGGTGTCCTTCGCGCCGGTCACGAAAGGGAACCCCATGGCGGCGTTGACGGTGTAGTCGACCTCGCTGCGCCCGCTGTGGTCGCCGGTCACGTTGAGCATGATGAGGTCTTCCCGCTGGCGCTTCAGACGCTCGAAATCGAGCCAGCCCCGGGCCGGAAAATTGGTCAGGAAGATGCCCCGGTCGTCACCGTCGGCGGTGATCAGCCGGGTGGCGAGCTCGACGCCTTCGGGCCGCGCCAGGTCGATGGCGATCGACCGCTTGCCCTTGTTCAACCCGGCCCAGAACAGGCTGGCCCCGTCTTCGGTGACCGGCCAGCGCGCGTAATCGAGGCCGCCGCCGATGGGATCGAAGCGGATGACCTCGGCGCCGAGCTGGGCCAGGGTCATGCCGCCGAGCGGCGCCGCGACGAACGCCGATCCCTCGACCACCCGGAGGCCGTCCAGCATCGGCCGTGGCGCCGGCGCCGGCCCGCCATCGCCCGGGCTGCGCATCGGCTGTTCGCCGTCGTCCTCGATCAGGCTTGCCATGGGTTCTTCTTATTGTGCCGGACGCGAAGATGCAAAGAGATTGGCGGACCGCATCAATCCGGCGCGGCGGACCGCAACCGTGCAATCGCCCATTGGCCGGTGCGGTAGATATAGGGCGTTCCGAGATTGATCACGATCACCCGGAACAGATGAAACGCCACCACCATGGGAACGCTGATGCCGAGCGCCTGGCCGAGGATCGTCATCTCGGCAAGGCCTCCCGGGGCGGTGGAGATCAGCATGGTCGAGATATGCAGGCCCGAGACCCAGGCCAGGATCACCGCCACCACGGCGGACATGAACAGGATGAAGAAGGAATTCAGAAGGGCGAAGGGAATGAACAGCTTGTGGCGCACGAAAAAGGCGCGTTCGTAGCGCGCGCCCAGGACCAGGCCGAACATCAGCTGGGCGAAATCTATCATCCAGGAGGGCACGGCGGACAGCTCGACCCCGCCGATGGTCAGCGCCGCGCCGAAGAAGATGGGTGCCAGGAGGCAACCGTTGGACCAGCGCAGCCGCTCGGCCACTTCGCCGATCAGGAAACTCAGTGCGAGCCAGGGGACCAGGATCCAGACGACGAGCGGCAGCTGGGGCCGGTAGGCCGCGGCTTCAAGCGGGATGCCGCCATAGGTCAGGGCAAAGGGGATGATGATGACGAGGATGGAAACGCGCAGACTGTGCGCGACCGCCACCGGCGGGATCGAGGCGCCGTGGCGGTCCGCCAGGTTCGCCATGGCCATAGCGCCGCCGGGGATGCAGGCGAAAAAGGTCGATCTGCCGTCGACCCCGGAAAACCGGCTCAAGACCAACGCGCCAAGACCGCCGATCAGAAAGGCTGAACCGGTGGCTCCGGCGATGAAGCCAAGATTGGCCGCCAGTGCCGCCACCACTGGAGGCGTGAAGTAGAGCCCGACGGCGCAACCGAGGATGACCTGGCCGGTCTGGCGCGCATAGGGCGGAGAAAAGACGCTGATGCCCAACAGGTTGACCGCTGCCACGGCGATCATCGGGCCGATCATCCAGGGGATCGGGGTGTCCAGCCAGTCGAACAGCCAGCCGGCCGGCAGGCCGACCGCGAGGGCGCGGAGAATCCCGGGAAGCTTTTCCCGAAGGCCGGAAAGATCGATCATGGAATGGCTCGGTACGCTGGAAATGGCGCCGTCGGACGGCACACCACCTTAGCCCATCGGCCGGCCCGGCGCCATTCTCATCGGCCCTTGGTGCCGCCTGTCCGGGATGCGGCGAATCCCCTGTTGCCACCGGCGCCGGGATTGCTTATCAACCTGTCAGACATCGACTGATCGAGCAGACGCGCGATTCGCGGCCATTACTTACCGGGAGGGGAGATAACGTGGCGGACGCAGAGGCGCCGGCGGTAGCCCATACATTGATTGAACCCGCGCTCCATGACCGGATGGCCAACGCCATTCGGTTCCTTGCCATTGACGCGGTGGAACAGGCCGCTTCGGGGCATCCGGGGATGCCCATGGGGGCGGCGGACATGGCGACGGTGCTGTTCACCCGTTTCCTGAAATACGATCCCAAGGATCCCGCCTGGCCGGACCTGCGGCACGGGGGTATCTAGACGAGTCGCTCTTCGGAGCAGCCGGCATCGACGTCGTCTGGATGGATTACGAGGGGTATCCCGAGTACAATCAGCTCAATCCGCCTTTCGAGCACCACGTCACGGTCCTCGATCTCATCTTCCATACTGGTTCGAATGCGCGTGATCATATGCTGAGTGGATCGAGCCGATGAAGCTCTCCATCGTGACGACGCTCTACGGCGGCGCCCCCTTTCTTCGGGACTTCCACCAGCGGTGTTGTCGGGCGGCCGAGCGCATCACCGATCGATTCGAGATCGTCTTGGTCAACGACGCTTCTCCCGACGATTCGTTGAACATCGCACTCGAGCTCCACGAGCGCGACCCGCGTGTGCGGGTCATCGACCTCGCCCGGAACTTCGGTCAGCACAAGGCCATCCTGACCGGTCTCGCTCATGCCCGAGGCGAGTTGGTCT
>JAHEKA010000371.1 GCA_024638585.1 Rhodospirillales bacterium | reverse complement strand
TGCGCATGAAGGACGAGGATTGGCAGGCGGTGGTCGATGTCAACCTCACCGCCGCCTTCCGCCTGAGCCGCGCCGCGATCCGGGGCATGATGCGAAGCCGTTGGGGGCGGGTTATCTCCGTTACATCGATCGTTGGGGCGATGGGCAATCCGGGCCAGGCGAATTATGCGGCGTCCAAGGCGGGGCTGACCGGGATGAGCAAATCGCTCGCCGCCGAGGTGGCGAACCGCGGCATCACGGTCAATTGTATCGCGCCCGGCTTCATCGTCACCGCCATGACCGATGTATTGAAGGACGAGCAACGCGACCGCCTGCTCGGAGCGATTCCCGCCGCCCGATTCGGCGAGGCCGGAGAAATCGCGGCCGCTGCGGTTTATCTTGCCAGTGAAGAGGCAGGCTACATCACCGGCCAGACGCTGCATATCAATGGCGGAATGATGATGATTTGAGGACTTTGACCGCGATGTCTGGGAGGGTGGTCAAGGGCTGAAAATTGTGTTACCAAGCCGCGAGTTTTCCGGCTGCGACGCTGGAAAGACGAGGGGGCCAGCGCCCGAGCAACGGGCATTCAAAGGGCCGAATAACCAGGCCGCTGCAGGGTGCGAATTGCATGGCAGCTATTTTCCGAGGAAAGATACAGACATGAGCGATATTGCCGAACGGGTGACCAAAATTGTTGTCGAACATCTTGGCGTCGAGGATTCGAAGGTCACCGAGAACGCGAGCTTTATTGACGATCTCGGCGCCGATAGTCTCGATACTGTCGAACTCGTTATGGCTTTCGAAGAGGAGTTCGGATGCGAAATCCCCGACGATGCAGCCGAAAAGATCCTGACAGTCAAGGACGCCATCGGTTATATCGAAGCCCACTCATGATCCGACGCCGGAGTGCTGAACTCCGGCGCGATCGCAACAAGCAGTCCAGAATATGAGACGCGTCGTCGTTACCGGTCTCGGATTGGTTACCCCGCTTGGATGCGGTGTCGATGTCACTTGGGACCGATTGATCGAAGCGGAGTCCGGGATCGGCGCGATCCAGAGCTTCGAAGTGTCGGACCTGCCTTGCCGGATCGCCGGCGAAGTGCCGCGGGGCGGCAACGAACCCGGTACCTTCGAACCCGATGAATGGGTTCCGCCGAAAGAACAGCGCAAGATGGATACCTTCATCATCTATGCGATGGCGGCGGCCGTGCAGGCGGTGGAGAACTCCGGCTGGAAACCCGATGGCGAAGAGGACCAGAACCGGACCGGCGTGATGATTGGCTCCGGCATCGGCGGGCTGCCGGCAATCGCCGATTCCTCGATCGCCCTGCATGAGCGCGGTGCCCGGCGGATCAGCCCGTTTTTCATTCCCTCCGCTTTGATCAACCTCGCCTCGGGCCATGTGTCGATTAAGTACGGATTCCGCGGCCCCAACCATTCCGTGGTGACAGCGTGCGCCACCGGGGCCCATGCCATCGGCGACGCGGCGCGCCTGATCATGATGGACGATGCCGACGTGATGGTCGCGGGGGGAACCGAGGCCGCGGTGTGCCGTATCGGCCTCGCCGGTTTTGCCGCTGCGCGGGCGTTGTCGACCAAGTTCAACGACGAACCGGAGAGGGCATCACGCCCCTGGGATGTCGATCGCGACGGCTTCGTCATGGGGGAGGGGGCCGGTGTCGTCATCCTCGAAGAGCTGGAGCACGCCAAGGACCGCGGTGCCGACATCTACGCTGAAATCACCGGATACGGGATGTCCGGCGATGCCCATCACATCACCGCGCCGGCGGAGGATGGCAATGGCGGATACCGGGCCATGCAGGCCGCGATCCGCCGCGCCGGCATCGCCAATGAAGAGATCGATTATGTCAATGCCCATGGCACTTCGACGCCGCTGGGCGACGAGATCGAGCTCGGCGCCGTGAAGCGCCTGTTCGGCGATCATGCTTATGATATTTCCATGTCCTCCACCAAATCGGCCATCGGCCACCTGCTGGGTGCGGCCGGTGCGGTCGAGGCGATTTTCTCGATCCTTGCCGTCCGGAACGGCGTGATCCCGCCGACGCTTAATCTCGAGAATCCGTCCGAAGGATGCGACATCGACCTGGTGCCGTTGGCGGCGAAGGAGCGGACCGTCGCCAATGCCTTGTCCAATTCCTTCGGTTTTGGCGGGACCAACGCGTCCCTGATCTTCAGCGCTTACGACTGAGATCGCGATGCGGGCCTGGATCCGCCGTCTGGCGATTGCGGCATTGGCGGCGGCAGTCCTCGCCGGCGTCGGATTAGCGGCACTTTATTCGGCGTTGGACCGCCCGGGCCCGCTCGGCGGCCCGGCCATCGTGGTCATTCCCAAGGGCAAGGGCGTGGCCCCCATTGCAGAGTTGCTGGAACGCCATGGTGTGGTCGCCTCGGCCTTCGTGTTCAGGGGAGGCGTCCGGCTTACCGGCAATCAGAGCCGGCTTCGGGCCGGGGAGTATGAATTCCCCGCCGGCATTAGCCCCCGGGGCGTGATGGAGGTCTTGGTCGCCGGGCGCACCTTGGTGCGCAAGCTGACCATCCCCGAAGGCGCCACCACGGCGCAGGCGCTTCGCATCCTGCACGGGGCTTATGGTCTCCAAGGCGAACTGCCCCGGACGCCCGAAGAAGGCAGCCTGCTGCCGGACACCTATCACTATTCCTATGGCGATCAACGCCACGAGCTGGTGGCCCGCATGGAGCAGGCCATGGTCGAAGTAACGACCCGCCTGTGGCAGGGCCGGGCCAGGAATGTGCCGCTGAACTCGCCCAGGGAAGCGATCATCCTGGCCTCCATCGTCGAGCGGGAAACCGCTCTGGGGAGCGAACGCTCCCTGGTCGCCGGCGTGTTCGTCAACCGCTTGAACAGGGGCATGGCTCTGCAGTCGGACCCGACGGTGGCCTACGGTGTCGCCCTCAAGGAAGCGGTCCCCGACCGGGTCCTGCGCCGTCCTCTGACCCGGGCCGATCTAACTGCGCCCAGTCCCTACAACACCTACGTCAACAAGGGGCTTCCGCCCCAGCCCATTGCCAACCCCGGTCGGGCGGCGTTGGAAGCGGTGCTCAATCCCGCCGCGACCAAGGCGCTCTATTTCGTCGCCGACGGCAAGGGCGGCCACGTCTTTGCAAGGACCTTGGCCGAGCACAATCGTAATGTCCGGCGTTGGCGCCGGATCCTCAAGCAGCGGCGTGCGGCGGGGTCCAAGTCCCGGACCCGCGGCCAGACGCCCTGACCCCGCCACGGGCTCAGCCGGATTGCCGGTGAAATCGCAGCAGCAGACGATCGGCCCAGGCGGGCGGTAGCGTCGCGAAAAGCCACGCCCCGGCGGCAAGGCGGCGCGGAAAGGTGATGCGGGGCCGTCCCTTTGCCAAGCCGTGCCGAATGATCCGGGCGGCGCGTTCGCCGGTCATCAGGAAGGGCATGGGGAAGTCGTTGGCTTCGGTCATCGGGCTCCTCACGAATCCCGGACAGATCACCGTCACCTCGATGCCCCGGTGGGCCAGCGCCGGCCGCAGGCCCTCACCAAGGGACCTGAGCGCCGCCTTGCTGGCGCAATAGGCGGGTGCCGTGGGCATGCCCCGAAACCCGGCGATGGAACTCATGATCGCGATCTGTCCCCGTGTGCCGTTGTCGGGAAGCGGGCGGGCCAGCATCCGA
>JAHEKA010000370.1 GCA_024638585.1 Rhodospirillales bacterium | reverse complement strand
CCAAGCGGGTCCCGTTCACCCACCGTCTGGCGCTGGCGCGGGGCCTGTCGGAGAATACCTTTTTCCAGCGGACGTCCGCCGATGTCTGCCTGTGTCCCCAACGGCTCTATTACGCCAACGGCCTCAACCAGATGGTCTCTTCGCTCACCTGCGGCAGCGCCCTGGCCCTGACGCCTTCCTTCACGGTCGAGACGTTTTTCCATTACCTCCGCGAATTGGGACTGACCTGCGTCAGCGCCTCGGTGCCCTTCCTGCACCGCATCCATGAATCCATGGACGCCTTCGCCGGCGAGGGGCGGGACCATGCGCTTCGCTATATCCGTGCCACGTCGGGCAGCCTGGCGCCTGCGGTGGCGGACGCGCTGGAGGATTTCTTCGGCGTGCCGATTCTTGAAAACTATTCTTCGAGCGAGACCTGCCGCATCTGCTGCAACCCGCTGCCGCCCAAGGCGCGCAAGCGCGGCACGGTGGGCCCGCCCTCGGACTGTGAGGTGCGCATCAGGGCGCTCGACGGGCGCTTCGTCGGGACCGGCGAACGGGGCGAGGTAATGGTCCGCGGCGACCGCATCATCGACGGCTATGAGGACGACGATCAGGCCAACGCGGAGGCCTTTGTCGACGGCTGGTTGCGCACCGGCGACGAAGGCATGTTCGACGAGGACGGATACCTGCGGCTGACCGGCCGCATCAAGGAGATGATCAACCGGGGCGGGGAGAAGGTCAGCCCGGCCGAGGTGGACGCGGCGGCGATGGCCCATCCGGAGGTGGCCGAGGCGGCGGCCTTTCCCATCTCCCACCCGACGCTCGGCGAGGAAGTTGCCTTGACCGTGGTGCGAGAGCCGGGTTCGGAGATCGGCGAGGACGCGCTCGCGCGCTTTCTGCTTGGCCGCTTGAGCGGCTTCAAGGTGCCCCGCCTGATCTTTTTCGTCGACGCCATCCCCAAGAGCGATGCCGGGCGCGTCCAGCGCTATCGCCTGGCCGACGACCTGGGCCTCGATCTTTCCCGCGCGACGGAGCCGGTGGGGGCGGCGGACGACAGGACGCCCACGCCCCTGGAGTTTCGCCTGCAACGCATCTGGCAGCGTATCCTGAACCGCCCCCATGTCGGTCTCGACGATAATTTCTTCCTGCTGGGCGGGGATTCCCTGATGGCGGTCGATTTGTTCCTGCAGATCGAGTTGGAGCTCAAGCATCGTCTGCCGGTCGCCGCCCTGTTCGAGGCCGGAACGGTGGCGGACATGGCTCGGCTGATCGAGGATGGCGAACCCCAGGGCTGCCTGGTGGCGATCCAGCCCGAGGGCACGCGTCCCCCTTTCTTCTGTGTCCACGGCGCCAGCGGTCAGGTCATCGGCTTCTACAGCCTGTCGCGCTACCTGGGCCCGGACCAGCCGCTCTACGGCATCCAGTCGATCGGCTGGGACCGCTCGACCCCGCCCTTCACGCGCTCAGTGGATATGGCGGCCCATTACGTGGACGAGCTGCGCAAGGTCCAGCCCCACGGACCCTATTTCCTGGGCGGCTATTCCTTCGGCGGGCGCATCGCCGTCTACATGGCGGACATCCTGCGCCGCGCCGGCGAGGAGGTGGCACTCTTGGCGATCATCGATTCGTCCTCTCTGGCGGGCCGCAGGTACGTGACCTTCGGTCAGTGGCTGGCGCGGATCAATGCGCCCGGGGGGGCCGCGCGCATCCCGCTGGCGCTGCGATATGCCTGGTTCCGCATCCGCAAGGCCTATGACGATCTCTATCAGCGCGGCCGGCGGCTCGTGTTGTTTCCGATCCGCGAACACTACCGGACCAGGGGACTCAAGGTGCCGCTCTCCATGGCGCGGCCCGACCGCCTCAATCTTCTGATCCGGCATGAGCACCGCAACATGCCGCGCTATGACGGCGATGCGGTCTATTTCCGCACGGCCATCGAGGACCGTTCCATGGCCCATCCCGACGTGAAGGACTCCTGGACCCGGATCATCACCGGGCGGCTGGAGGTTATCGATGTGCCCGGCACCCATGAGAGCGTCATCCAGGACCCCGACGTCCGCCATGTGGCCCATGTTTTGCGCTTGCGCATTCCCGACCCGGCCGCGGAGGCGGCCCCGCCGTTGACCGCCGAGGGACGCTAGGGGGAGGGTTCGCCGTTCTCCCTATGGCATTGCGGCGGGGATGTTGATATCAAGAAGGCGCGCCCGGGCCGGGGCCGGAGGGGCGCATCAAAGAGGCAAGACACGGGTAAAAAGGGAAGCAGATGCCATCGGTCGACACCCTCAAGCAGTCCCTGATCGACGCCGGGCGAATCCTCGCCGACGAAGGCCAGGGAGATCTGATCTTCGGCCACGTCTCGGCCCGGCTTCCCAATGATGCCGAGCACTTCCTGATGAAGCCCCATCAGGTCGGCATGGAAGAGATCACCGCCGATAACCTGATCACCGTCAACTTGGAGGGCGAGAAGGTCGCCGGCGACGCCCCCCGGCATATTGAGGTGTTCATCCATTCCGAAATTCTACGTGTCCGCCCCGATATCACCGCCCTGGTACACACCCACGCACCCAATGCCGTCGCTTTTTCGGCCCTGGGGCGACCGCTGCAAGGCGTCGGCCATGAAGGCGCGCTGTTCCATGCCGGCGTGCCGGTGTTTTCCGAAACCGCCGACCTGATCATCGACCAGGCACGCGGCAAGGCGGTGGCCCGGGCGATGGCTGACAGCGACGTCCTGATCATGCGCAACCACGGCATCGTCACGGCGGGGCGCAACATCGAAGAGGCGACGGTGCTGGCGGTGTTTCTGGAACGCGCCTGCCAGGCCCAGCTCGCGGTGGAGGCCTGCGGCGGCGCCAAGCACCTATGCTCCCATGACGACGCGGTGGCCAAGACCGGACGCATCATGCCCCAACGCGGCAAGGTGTTCGAGTATCTGGTTCGCCGCAATGCGGCAGGGGATGCCTAAGGCCGCGGGCGCGGCGGAGACTTCACCGGGCCGGCGCCCCGTCGCCGCGCCCCAAGCGTAGAGAAGGAGGGCCGAGCCATGGCCGAACTGGGGACCCGTGAAGAGCTTCCGCCGGAATACCTCGATAACCTGGCGGCGAGAAATCTCGTGCCCTTGTGGCCGAGCCTGCGGGCCGTGCTGCCCTATGGCGCACCGGCGCGTAACACCCAGCCGATCCTTTGGCGCTACAAGGATATCCGCCCGCTGCTCCTGCAAGCGGGCGAGCTGACGCCGATCGAAAAGGCCGAGCGCCGGGTGCTGGCCTTGGGCAATCCGGGTCTCGGGGTCGACAACATGATGGCGACGCCGTCGATCTATATCGGGATGCAGCTGATCCAGCCCGGCGAAACCGCGCCGTGCCACAAGCACACGCCGAGCGCCATCCGCTGCGTGGTCGAGGGGTCGGGCGGGTTCACCACCGTGGAGGGCGAAAAATGCCCGATGGAGAAGGGCGACCTGATCCTCACCCCATCGGGCACCTGGCACGAACACGGCCATGAAGGATCGGGCCCGGTGGTATGGATGGACGCGCTCGACCTGCCGTTGATCTATTACCTGGAGGCGTCTTATTGCATCGACGGCGAATCCCAGCCGCCGACCAACCTTCCCGATGCCTCCCAGACGCGGTATCGGCGGGCCGGTTTGGTGCCCTACAAGTCCTTGGCCGGTGCCCGGG
>JAHEKA010000369.1 GCA_024638585.1 Rhodospirillales bacterium | reverse complement strand
CCTCTCCCTGCTGATCCCCCTGGCCGGCGCCGTCTTGATCGCACTCACCGGACGCAATCCCAACCTGCGCGAGAGCGTGACCCTGATCACCGCCATCGCCCTGTTCGCCGACGTATTGTGGCTGCTTGGTGCCCATCTGGCAGGCGGGCCACAGCCGGCGCTGATGATCGGCGAAGTCATGCCGGGCCTCAGAATCGCCCTCAGCATCGAACCGCTGGGCATGATGTTCGGGATGATCGCCTCGGGCCTTTGGATCGTAAATTCCGTCTATTCCATCGGCTATATGAGGGGCAACAACGAGCACAAGCAGACCCGGTTCTACGTCTGCTTCGCCATCGCCATCCTGTCGGCCCTTGGCGTCGCCTTTGCCGCCAACATGTTCACCCTCTTCATCTTCTATGAAGTCCTGACCATCTCCACCTATCCCCTGGTTGCCCATAAGGAAACGCCGGAGGCGCGCGCCGGAGGCCGCACCTATCTCGGCATCCTGATCGGCACGTCTATCGGACTCCAGATGGTCGCTATTGTCTGGACCTGGGTGGCGACCGGGACACTGGATTTCACCAAGGGGGGGATCATCTCTGGGAAGGTGGCCGAAGGGCTGGTGCCGGTCCTGCTCGCGCTTTACATGTTCGGCATCGGCAAGGCGGCACTGATGCCGTTCCACCGCTGGTTGCCGGCGGCCATGGTGGCCCCGACCCCGGTCAGTGCCCTGCTGCATGCGGTTGCCGTGGTCAAGGCGGGCGTCTTCACGGTCATGAAGGTCATGGTCTACATCTTCGGCATCGATTTCCTGGCGTCGACCGGAGCCGCCAATTGGCTGGTCTGGGTCGCGGCCTTCTCCCTTCTGGCGGCTTCCATCGTTGCCATGACCAAGGATAATCTGAAGGCCCGGCTCGCTTATTCCACCGTCAGCCAGCTCTCCTACATTACGCTCGGCGCGGCTCTTGCCACTTCAATGGGGGTGATCGGCGGGTCCATGCATATCGCCATGCACGCCATGGGTAAGATCACATTGTTCTTTTGTGCCGGCGCGATCTACACCGCGACTCACAAGACCGAGATATCGGATATGGACGGCCTCGGCCGGGTGATGCCCTTCACCTATGCCGCCTTCCTGATTGGTGCCTTGTCGGTGATCGGCCTGCCGCCGCTCGGCGGTTCATGGTCGAAATGGTACCTGATGCTGGGCGCTGCGGACGCGGATCAACTCATCATGATCGGCGTTCTGATGGTGAGTTCGCTTCTGAACGTGGCTTATCTCCTGCCGGTCGTGGGCCGGGGCTTCTTTGCCAAACCGGCGGCCGATCCGCACCACGTCCCGCACGGTGTCGTGCAGCCTCAATCGGTCGGTGCAGCGGCGGCGCCCCCTGCGGCGGGTTCGGGCATTCGCGAGGCGCCGATGTTCTGCGTGGTTCCGTTATGCCTCACGGCGTTCGGCTGCATCGTGCTGTTCATCTATGCCGATGCGCTCTACAGCCTGCTCGCACCCTTGGCGGGACGATGAAAGGGGAGTCATGAGCGATCCGCGCAACAGCGATGACAGGCAGAATGGCGGCGGCTACTGGGTCGACCGCAAGGGTCGGATGACCTTCCTATACCGTTCGCTTTGGGTGATCTGCGGGGCCTTTGCGGCGGCCGACTTCTTCTTCGCCCATCATCCCATGTTCAAGATTGAAGGTTTCCCCGTGTTCTACGGCCTCTTCGGCTTCATCGTCACCATCGGCCTGGTCCTGGCGGCGGGGGTGCTGCGCAGGATCGTGCGGCGGGATGAGGATTATTATGATCGCTGATCTTCCTCCCGGTCTGATCCTGATCCTGGGCGCCCTGGTGGCGCCGGTGATCCCGGCTGGCCTCAGGCGGTTCTACATCCTGGCGCTGCCGATGTTGGCGCTGTGGCAATTGCTTGCCCTGCCCGCTGGCGTTCACGGCCAGGTCGAGATGTTCGGCCAGATGTTGATCTTTCTCCGCGTCGATCCCCTTGCCGAGGCCTTCGGCATCATTTTCCTGATCGCAGCTTTCATTGCAGCGATCTACGGTTGGCACGAGGAAGAGGCCCTACAGCACGTTTCCGCCCTGATCTACGCAGGGGCCGCCGTCGGCGCGGTGTTTGCCGGCGACCTTGTCACCCTGTTCATTTTCTGGGAATTGACGGCCATCGCCTCGGTGTTCCTGATCTGGGCACGGCGGACGGAACGCGCCTATTGGTCGGGCATGCGCTACCTGGTGATACAGATCGGCTCCGGCGTGATTCTGCTGGCGGGGATTGTCCTCCATTATCACGCCACCGGCTCCATCGCCTTCGGGGCCCTGGGCCTTTCCAGCCCCGCGACCGCCCTGATTTTCATCGCCTTCGGAATCAAGTGCGCCTTCCCGCTTTTGCACAATTGGCTGCAAGATTCGTATCCCGAGGCCACCGTGTTCGGTGCCGTGGTGCTGTCCGCCTTCACCACAAAGATGGCGGTTTATGCCCTTGCCCGGGGCTTTGCCGGGACCGAGATTCTGATCTGGATCGGCGCGGTGATGACCGTATTCCCGATCTTCTATGCGGTGATCGAGGACGATCTCAGGCGCGTTCTTGCCTACAGTCTGAACATCCAGCTCGGTTTCATGGTGGTGGGCGTCGGCATCGGGACGGAGCTTGCCCTCAACGGCGCCGTCGCCCATGCCTTCACCCATATCCTCTACAAGGCGCTCCTGTTCATGAGCATTGGCGCGGTGCTCTACCGGACGGGCACCGCCAAGGCGTCGGAGTTGGGAGGCCTGTGGAAGTCGATGCCGATGACCGCGGTATTCTGCCTGGTCGGTTGTGCCTCGATCTCTGCCGTGCCGTTGTTCTCCGGCTTCGTATCCAAATCCCTGATCCTGAGCGCCGCCGGCAAAGGGGGACATTTGATCCCCTGGCTGATGCTTCTGACGGCGTCCGCCGGGGTTCTCGCCTATTCGGCTTTGAAAATTCCGTTTTTCGCCTTCTTCGCCCATGACAGCGGCAAGCGGCCAGCCGAAGCGCCGGCAAGCATGCTGATCGCTATGGGGCTGGCGGCGGTCTTGAGCGTCGGAATCGGGGTTTGGCCCGCCGGATTGCATGCGCTCCTGCCCTTCCCGGTCGATTACCATACCTACACGGCGAGCCATGTCCTCACTCAGATGCAGCTGTTGCTGTTCGGTGCCCTTGGATTTGCCGTACTTATGCGCAACCGGCTCTATCCGCATCAATTGCCCGCCACCAACCTGGATTCAGACTGGCTTTACCGGCGTGTGTGCCCAGCGGTTCTCCGTTTCGCCCGGGATATGGTCCGCCGGGCGCACGGCAACGTTCTGCGCCGGGTCGGCGTCCGCTTGCAGCGCTTTATCGCTACGGTCTACCGCCACCACGGGCCTCAAGGTGCCCTGGCGCGGACCTGGCCGGCGGGATCGATGGTGCTCTGGGTGGCGGTGCTGCTATGCATTACCCTGATCTTCTCTTACGTCGAATAACGAACGCGGCCGGTGCTGCGGGAGGATTGCGATGGAACCGCAGAGCGGACACAAGATAAAAGCGTCCCGCGGGGTGCTGATCTTGGTGCTTGTCCTGACATATGTGGTTGCATGTTCCTTCAAGCCGCCGCTTCCCGCCCCCCTGCCGGTTCCCCCGTGGCAGAGCGAACTGCTGCGCGAGCACCCCCTGACCGGACGCATCTGGC
>JAHEKA010000368.1 GCA_024638585.1 Rhodospirillales bacterium | reverse complement strand
AGCAATAGACCATCACCTTGAAGCCTTCCTCGACCAGGGTCTCGGCGGCGGCCAGGGTTTCCGGCATGTTGGGATAGAGCGTCTTTTGATCGCCCAGCACCTCGAGCTTCACCAGGTCCCACCCGCCCGCCTCCCGCGCCAGGCGCAGGGTCCGGACCGCATCATCCGCGGTGAAGCAACCAGCCGTATTGGGCAGGTAGGTGTATCGCTTGGGATCGACGAAATCGACCAGCATGGGCTGGCTGGGATCGGTGACATTGACCCGGCGCACGGCGACGGTAACGATCTCCGCACCCGATGCCTCGATCGCCCGGGCGGTTTCCTCGAAATCCTTGTATTTACCGGTCCCCACCAGCAGGCGGGAGCCGTAGCTGACCCCTGCGACCTCGAGCGGTTCGGGATCGATGACCGCAAGGTCGTCGGCGCCGCCGCCGATGAAGTGGACGATCTCCAGCTTATCGCCCTCGCTCAGGCGGGTGTTCTGGTACGACGTGCGGGGCAGGATCTCCAGGTTGAGCTCGACAGCGACCTTGCGCGCATCGATGCCCAGTTCCGCGAGCAGTCCGGCGACACTCTCCCCTCCGGAGAAGCTCCGCTTCTCCCCGTTGACGATGATATGGCTGTCCATTGGCTATCCCGGTCAGGCGTTCCCTGGTCACGTATTGTCGATGGGTGGCCGCGCCCGCTGAAGGCGGCGACCATCAACCACAATTATAGACGATTGACGCGCTCATCGCCAAACCGAGAGACAACGCGTTTTACCCGGCGGGAAACGCGTGGATTCAGAACAGGCTGTTGACGATGTAGATCATGCCGAGACCGGCGGCGACGATGAAGGCGAAGACGAGGGTCTTGGAAATGATCTGTCCGCTAACGCTTTTCTTGGGCGGCGCCTTGGGACGCCGAGCCTTGCGCAGTCCGGCCAGGGCTTCCTCGGACCGGTCCACCCTGGTGGCGGGTTCCTCCTTGGAGGCGCGGAAGATCGTGCGGGTGGCGTTGCGCTGGGTTTCTTCGTCGAAGGTTTCCTCGACCGCCCTGACCTCGGAATAGCGTTGAGTCCGCGCCATTCGCTCGGCTTCCTGAAGGGCAAGCTCCCGGTCGTCGAAGACCGAATCGATCTTCCACGCGCCGGCGGTGCAGGTGTGAATCTCATATACGATCAGGTTCGCCACGGCTCATGCTTTCTGGACTGAATCACGACCTACATGAACTCCGGCAGGCGGCAGTTCGCCGCGCCGAGAATGCCGTTTATGTCGCTTCCGTCATCGGCAAGCGGTAACAAGATGCTGCGATAGGGCACAGGCGCCCCGTCATCGGCCGAAAAGGTTCCCTGGCGGGTGATCGGGATTCTGCGGAGCAAGACGTCGTCCAGCCGATCCAGCGCGCACCCCAGCAATGTACCTTTTTGCGCCGCCGCGATCGGCTTGCCGGTGAGGTCGAAGCCGAGATGTGCGACATGGGCCTCGCCCACATGGGCGAACACCGCTGCCACGGCACCGATATCCAGGGTGAAGCAATATCGCCACATGTCGCCGATCTCATCGGGCTTCACGCAGGCGCGCGGCGGCAATTCGTCTTCCGGCGCCAGCTCACGCCAATGGATGAGCAGACGGTGAACCAGACGCCGCTCTTTCGCCTCTATGTCGACACTCAACGCTCGTGTCCCTCGCTTGGCCGCAGCCCAAACAGGGCCCGGTCCGCTCAGGAAAGCACATTATTGGTTAATTCCAGGTAAAACCCCTATCTTGCGACGGCGCCCCACCGACCGTCGCTACGGCGGCGCCACGGCCCGCTGCGGGCCTGACAGCAGCGTTGCGCGGCCCCCGTCCCATGCTATAAACCACACTCGGCCAGCGACCTGTCACCAGCAGGCGGTCCGACCGTGAGGGGGAAAGACGGTCAGCATGAGTTCCAAAGTCCTGATTCTCAACGGCCCCAACCTCAATATGCTGGGCCAACGGGAGGTCGAGATTTATGGCGGAGAGACCCTGGCGGAAATCGAGGCGGCATGCCGCGCCCGGGCCGAAGCTACCGCCCTGGAGATCGACTTCCGCCAATCCAATAGCGAGGCCGAACTGGTCGATTGGATCCAGCAGGCGCGGGGGTCGGTCCAGGGCATCATCATCAATGGCGGTGCCTACACCCACACCTCTATCGCGATCCTCGACGCATTGAACATGGTCGACATGCCGATCATTGAGGTCCATCTGTCCAACATTTTTCAGCGCGAATCCTTCCGCAGGGAGTCCTACATCTCTTCCGCGGCCCAGGGCCTGATCGCCGGCTTCGGGGGTACGGGCTACCTGCTCGCGCTGGACGCGATGAATCAACTGATCCAGCCGGAGAACAAAGACTGATGGCATTTCATTCCATCGACGAAAGCGTGGTCCAGCAAGCGGTCAAGCTGCTTGAGGAACACGGTCTGACCGAACTGGAATACAGAAGCGGGCGCTGGTATGTCCGGGTTTCCCGCCAGGCCGGCGGTCAGGTGGTTGCGTCGACGGTCCCGCCTGTGACGGGATCGGCGGCCCCGCAGGCCCCGGCTGCACCGGCCAGCCCGGTCGATGGCGAGGCTGCCGTCGCGGATCAGGAGGCCGCGGCCGGGCATCCGGGTGCCGTGACCTCGCCCATGGTGGGCACGGTCTATGTCGCCCCGGAACCCGATGCCGAGCCGTTCGTCAAGGTGGGCGACACCGTGAGCGAGGGCCAGACAATCCTCTTGATCGAAGCGATGAAGACCATGAATCCGATCCGCGCCCACCGCTCCGGACGCGTCACCCAAATATTCGCTCAGAATGCCTCGCCCGTGGAATATGGCGAAGTTCTGATCATCCTCGATTGATCGACGGCTGCGCGCGCCAGCCAACGCCCCATGGAACCACGCGTCTTCGATAAGGTCCTCATCGCCAACCGCGGCGAAATCGCGCTCAGGATCCATCGCGCCTGCAAGGAAATGGGCATCAACACGGTGGCGGTTCATTCCACCGCCGATTCCCGTGCCATGCACGTGCGGCTGGCCGACGAAAGCGTCTGCATTGGCGAACCGCCGGCGTCGGAAAGCTACCTCAACATGGCGGCCCTGCTGACCGCGGCCACCATCACCAACGCCGATGCCATCCACCCGGGCTACGGGCTCCTCTCGGAGAACGCCGATTTCTCCGAGATGGTCTCAGAGCATGGTTTCGCCTTCATCGGGCCGTCTGCCGATCACATCCGCATGATGGGGGACAAGATCACCGCCAAGGACACAATGAAGCGCCTCGGCGTCCCGGTGGTTCCGGGGTCCGACGGCGCGGTGGAAGACACCGCCACGGCCCGCCGGCTTGCGGCGGAAATGGGCTATCCGGTGCTGGTCAAGGCATCGGGCGGTGGCGGCGGACGCGGCATGAAGGTGGCGCAGGACGAGAACGAGATCGAGTCCGCCTTCTCCACCGCGCGGTCCGAAGCGCTCGCTTGTTTCGGCAACGACGAGGTGTATATCGAAAAGTATCTGGGACGGCCACGCCATATCGAGATCCAGGTGCTGGCGGATTCCCAAGGCGGCGTCATCCATCTCGGCGACCGCGACTGTTCGCTGCAACGCCGCCATCAGAAGGTGCTGGAAGAAGCCCCCTCCCCCGCCCTCAACTCGGACGCCCGGCAGGAAATCGGCACACGGGTCGCCGACGCTATCCGCGAGCTGG
>JAHEKA010000367.1 GCA_024638585.1 Rhodospirillales bacterium | reverse complement strand
TAAAAAAAAACAGTGTTTTTCAAGGTCAGCGAGCGCTTGTTCGCGGAATGCAATTCACTCTTGCCGTATTCCCTGATTAGCGTCGAACCATTCCGGAGGTCCCAGCATTCTCCGAGCAGACAGCTGATGCTCCGCCAATCTGCCAATCCTTTAGGACCGCAGGAATAGTGAAAGTTGCCGCCAGAGGTGCTGAGAAAGCGAGCGAAAGAGAGATAATCTCGGGGCTTCGGCTCAAGATCCAGCCAACCCAATGTCCGCTTTTGGCTAAATGCGGACATTGGGTTAAGGCATGAGAGAAATCCACGACTGGCAAGATGACGGCTCCATCATCCCGTCAGGGGCGCGGGAAGCCCGCCAAAAGGCTTGCCAGGTAGGCCAAACCACGGGGATACTGCCCGCGGACCCAAAGACCCGCATATCCGCTTGACCCACTTCCTCGTGTGACCCCGCCATGAGCCAAACCAGCTCTCCCGCCGGGCAGACCGGCCGACCGCACCTGTCTTTCGCGGCGCTCCGCCATCGGGGCTGCCGCATCTATTTAGCGGGCGCGGCGGTTTCGATGATGGCGGACAACATCGAACACGTGATCAGCTACTGGATCATCTTCCAGAAGTTTCAATCCCCGGCCCTGGCGGGATTCGCGGTGCTGTCACACTGGCTACCCTTCCTGTTGTTCGCGGTCTATTCAGGCGCCTTGGCCGACCGCTTCGATCCCCGCCGCATCATCCAGTGCGCCATGGGCCTGTTCATGTTCGTGTCACTGTCCTGGGGGGTGCTGTTCTGGACGGACTCCCTGGAACAATGGCATGCGGGCGTGCTCCTCGTGCTGCACGGGCTGGCGGGCGTTCTATGGGGACCTGCGGCGCAGCTTCTGATCCACGACATCGTCGGCCGGGATCATCTGCAGAGCGCGATCCGGCTGAGCTCCACCTCGCGCCAATTGGGCGTTTTGATGGGCCCGGCGATCGGCGGCGGCCTGCTGCTCCTTTTCGGTCCTACCGCGGGCATCCTGATCAACGCGCTTTTCTATCTGCCGTTGATCTTCTGGCTGTGGAAGGCGCCCTACGGGCCTAAGTTCCGCGAAGGCGAACCGGAAACCCCGCGGCGCGCCATGCGCGGATTCCAGGATATCGTCACCACCATCCGATCCATCGCTTCCAATCCGACCATCGTCTCCATGGTTCTGCTGGCGGGCTTCGCCTCCATGTTCGTCGGCAATTCACACCAATCCCAGATGCCGGAATTCGCCCATGACCTCGGCGAGCACGGCGCCGGCCTTCATTACAGCATCCTGCTGGCGGGCAATGCCGGCGGGGCGCTGATCGCCGGCATCGTGCTGGAAAGCCGGGGGTTCCTGCAACCCAAGCCGTTGACCGCCATCATCCTGGTCATCGTGTGGTGTTTTTCCGTCGCCGGCTTCGCCATGACCGGAAGCTATCCCGTCGCCGTGGCGCTGCTGTTCATCTCCGGTTTCCTGAACCTCGCCTACAACTCCATGGCCCAAACCCTGGTGCAGCTGAACGCGCCCCAGGAAATCCGCGGTCGCGTCATCGGTCTCTACAACATGTCGGGCAACGGCATGAAAGCGTTCTCCGGCGTGACCGTCGGATTCGGCGGCGCGCTGATCGGCATCCATTGGTCTCTGTTCGCCAGCGCCATGGCTCTCTTGACCGTGATGGTGGTGCTTCTGTCCCTGACCGTCTGGACCAGGGCCAAACAGCCCACCGGATGAACCGGAAGCGCGGGACGGGCCAAGCCTTATCCTTTTGGCGATCCCACCTTGGCGTCCCGAATGAGCCGCCACAGCTTCTCCGGTGTCGCCGGCATAGGCACCTGGCGGATGCCGAAGGGGCTGAGCGCATCGACCAGCGCGTTCATCAGGGCGGGCAGCGCACCGACATTGCCGGCCTCCCCCGCGCCCTTGACGCCGAGCGGATTGGTCGCCGTCGGCACCGGGTTGGATTTCACCGTGATCGGTGCGAAATGGGCCGCCTTGGGCATGGCGTAATCCATGAACGATCCGGAAAGCTGCTGGCCGTCACCGTCGAAGGCGACGTTCTCCATCAGCGCCTGGCCGAGCCCCTGGGCGATGCCGCCCTGGATCTGGCCGTGGAGCAACAGCGGGTTCATCACCGTGCCGACATCGTCGACCACGTTGTAATCGACGATCTCCACCGCCCCGGTGTCGGGATCGATTTCGAGCTCGCAAACATGGCAGCCATTGGGAAAATTGAAGACCTTGTTGGCGTAGACCGAAAGCTCCACCAAGCCCGGCTCCATGCCGTCGGGCAGGTTGTTGGGATTGACCGCCGCCTTGGCCACCTCCTTGAGGGTGAGCGAGCGGTTGGAGCCTTCCGCCGCGAATACGCCATCTTCGAAACTGACGTCGGCCTCGGGAGCTTCCAGCATTTGCGCTGCGATCTTGGTCGCCTTGGCGACGATCTTCTCGGTCGCCTGGAACAGGGCTGAGCCGCCTATGGTGGCCGAGCGTGATCCGCCGGTCCCCTGGCCGTAGGCCACCTTATCGGTATCACCGGTGACGTAGTTCACGTCTTCCGGATCGAGGCCCAAGCGGTCGCAAACCAGCTGCTTATAAACCGTTTCATGGCCCTGGCCCTGGGTGATGGACCCGGTCAGGACCGTGGCGGTGCCGGTACGGTCGAAGCGCACCTCCGCTCCCTCGATCCCGGGCGAGGCCGCCTTTTCCACGGAATTGGAGATGCCGATGCCGCGCAGCTTTCCGGCCTTGGCCGCCTCCGCCCGGCGCGTTTCGAACCCGGAGAAACCCGCTATTTCAAGCGCCAGGTCCATGTTTTCCTCGAACTTCCCGCAATCGTAGGTGAAGGTCAGGCCGGTCTTGAACGGCATGGCTTCGGGCGGGATCATGTTGCGCCGCCGCAAATCGACCGGATCGATGCCGAGATCATCGGCCGCGGCATCGACGATCCCTTCGATGATATGGGCTGCCTCGGGACGGCCGTTGCCGCGATAGGGCCGCATCGGGTTGGTGTTGGTGAACACCGCCGTGATATCGACCGAGATGGCAGGCGTGCGGTAGGTCGAGGCGAGTGTGCCGAGGTTGTTGACAGAGGATCCCTCACCGCCGGACTGCAGATAGGCCCCGACCGGGGCAATGGTCTTGACCTGAAGCGCCAGGAACTCGCCTTCCTTGCTCAACGCCAGCGCAACGTCGGTGACGTTGTCCCGCGCCTGGGCATCGGAAACGAAGGCTTCCGAGCGGGTTGATATCCACTTGACGGGACGGCCGATGCGCTTGGACGCGAGCAGCGCGAGGGGCCCTTCGTTGTAGACGCCCGACTTCATGCCGAAGCTGCCGCCGATATCACCGGCGACGATGCGCACCTTGTTCTCGGGCGCCTTGAGGACGCCAGCGAGATTCGCGCGGTAACCATGGGTGCCCTGCAGCGTGGTGTAGAGCGTGTAACTGTCCTCGGCCCTATTGTAATCGCCGATGCAGCCCCGTGGCTCTGTGGTCGCCGCCGTCACGCGGTTGATGACGAAGCGCCGGGTCACGACATGGTCGGCCGCGGCCATGGCCGCCTCGACCGCGTCATGGTCACCCCCCAAATGAACGAAACAGATATTGTCGGGGCAATCCTCCCACACGGGCGGCGTGCCTGGCTCGATGGCACCGGCGGTATCGGCATTGGCCGGCAGCGGTTCA
>JAHEKA010000366.1 GCA_024638585.1 Rhodospirillales bacterium | reverse complement strand
GACCGTCAGTTGGGCTGGCCCGGAACCCGGCCGCCGCTGCCTCTCTGGGGTATCGGGAAGTCGGGTTCCTGCGGGTCCGGCCCACGGGTCGGCGGGGCAATGGGGATATCCCGAAGCGCGCCAGGTGTCTTCACCTTGGCCCAGTCGCGGTTGTATCTGAGTTGCGCGGGCGTAAGCTGCAAGCCGGTGATGATGCGGTAGCGCGAGCCCCGCTCCCCTTTGTTCAATGGGATTTTCTGGACCAGGGTATCGGTCTGGCTGCCGGCATCGACATTGACCGGGAAGGTCAGGGTCACATCGAAAACCCGCTTGGCGACGACCTTTTCCTCCGGGTTCATGATGGCGACGAAGTACTTGGCCGGCGCCTTGCGTGACCGGTCGGCCGGCCCACGCCGGGCCGCGACGGTCACCGCCATCTCGATCTCGACCTCGCCTTCGCGGTGGGTGCATGCGCCGCCCGCCCGCACCATGCGCACGTCGCTGACCATCGCCGATAGATCGGTGCCACCGCCGGGCGCGAAGTTTACCAGGCGCTTGGCATCCTCCAGCACGACGATGCGCGGGCACGGCGGCGGGCGTTTCTTGCTCTTGAACCAACCGCAGCCGCCCAGCAGAACCGCGGCGGCAAGGAGGGCGGCGAGGGATCTAAAGCCCGGCATGGGTGCCGTCGCAATATGGGGCATCGGTGGTCCGCTTGCAGCCGCAGAGATAAAGTCGCATCGCTTCGCCCACCTCCAACGGCTTGGGCCTGAATTCGGTTCCATCGTGGGATCCATCGCAGAAGGGCTGAGATTGAGACTTCCCGCAGGCACACCAAAGATATCTCTGGCCCGGCTCAAGATCGACCTCGTAGTAGTTCTTGCGAGCAATCTCGGGCTCGGCCATGACACTCAAATCCTTTTAGAAACGGGCCTTTGCGGAAACCGGGGACCTGTGTTTATCTAGCGCTGCTGCCCAAGCAGGATACCAGCCCCCGCGGGGGTGCGACAACCAAACCGTCACGGGGGCCTGAAATCGGTCCCCAACAGAGGAAGAGCCAGCCCCAATGCCCGCCAAAGGCGCAAACAACGGCAAGCCGGAGCTCACGGTCCTTATGGCCAGTCCAAGGGGATTCTGCGCCGGCGTGGTGCGCGCCATCGAGGTGGTGGAGGCGGCCCTGGCGCGAACCCAGGGCCCCGTCTATGTGCGCCATGAGATCGTCCACAACCGCCATGTGGTGGATGCGCTCAAGGCCAAGGGCGCGGTGTTTGTGGACGAGGTCTCCGACATTCCCGACGGCGCGGTGGCGATCTTCTCGGCCCACGGGGTCGCCAAATCGGTCGTAGAGGAAGCCAAGGCGCGTGGCCTCGGCAGTTTCGACGCCACCTGCCCGCTGGTCAGCAAGGTCCATCAGGAGGCGCAGAACCATCATCGCGCCGGGCGCCACGTGCTGCTGATCGGCCATGCCGGGCATCCGGAGGTCGAAGGCACCATGGGCCAGGTGCCCGAAGGCGGCGTCACCTTGATCGAGGAATGCGCCGATGCCGAAGCGGTGGAGGTGCCGGATCCGGAGAATCTTGCCTATACCACCCAGACGACGCTTTCCGTGGACGACACGGCGGCGATCGTGGAAGTCCTGACACGGCGCTTTCCTGCCATCCGCGGCCCGGCAAAGGCGGATATCTGCTACGCCACCACCAATCGCCAGGAGGCCGTCAAGGCCATCGCGCCTAAGGTCGATGTGTTGATCGTCATCGGTGCGCCGAATTCTTCCAATTCCGTTCGTCTGGTCGAAGTCGCCAAAGCCGCGGGCTGCGCCAATGCCTTCCTTTTGGAAAATGCGGAAGCGCTCGACTGGTCACAGCTTGAGGGCGTTACTTCCCTTGGCCTCACCGCCGGGGCATCGGCGCCCGAAACCCTGGTCGAGGGGCTGCTGGATGCCCTCGCCGGCCGGTTCACCCTCCGCGTCCAGGCGACCGGCCCGGGCGAGGAGGACGTCCATTTCGGCATTCCCAAGGCGCTGACGGGCTGAGGCCCGCCCTGGGGTCCCCGCGCTCACCGATCATGGCTGTCTACACCGAAATCAGCGACGAGGAACTGGATGTCTTCCTGGAGGCCTACGACCTTGGCCGCGTGCTCTCCTACAAAGGCATCGCCGAAGGAGTGGAGAACTCCAACTACCTTTTGCAGACTGAGGCGGGAACCTTCATCCTGACCCTCTATGAGAAGCGTACCAAACCCGAGGACCTGCCCTTTTTCCTGGCCCTGATGGATCATTTGGCGGGGGCCGGGTTCGCCTGCCCGACGCCGATCCACGGGCGCGACGGCGCGGCACTTCGCGAGCTGGCCGGTCGGCCCGCCGCCATCGTCAGCTTCCTCAACGGCGTTTGGCCCCGGCGCATCCAGCCCCACCACACCCAGGCGCTGGGCGATGCGATGGCGCGCATGCATTTGGCGGGGGCCGGCTTCAATCAGACCCGGGCCAACGACCTCAGCCTTGCCCAATGGCGGCCCCTGTTCGAAGAGGTCTCGGACCGCGCCGATGAGATCACCCCCGGCCTTGGCGAGGTGATCGGCGCCGAGCTCGATGCCCTCGACTCCCATTGGCCCACCGACCTGCCCACCGGAATCATCCATGCGGATCTGTTTCCTGACAATGTGTTCTTCCTCGGCGGGGAATTCTCCGGCATCATCGACTTCTACTTCGCCTGCACCGATTCCTATGCCTACGAGCTGGCGATCTGCCTCAATGCCTGGTGCTTCGAACCCGACAATTCCTTCAACATCACCAAGGCGCGGGCCATGCTGGGGGCTTACACTAAGGTCCGGCCTCTGGAAGCGGGCGAACTCACGGCCATCACCTGGCTCGCCCGGGGCGCGGCCATGCGCTTCCTGCTGACCCGGCTGTACGATTGGTTCCACCAGCCCGAAGGCGCCCTGGCGGCCCGCAAGGACCCCAGGGAATACCTCGCCAAGCTGCGCTTCCACCAGGGGCTGAGCGGGCCCGGCGCCTATGGGCTGGACGGGTGAGGCCGGCGATGGCTGAGACCGACGACGTCATCGATATTTTTACCGACGGGGCGTGCTCAGGGAATCCGGGACCCGGCGGCTGGGGCGTGATCCTGCGCTGGCGCGGGCAGGAAAAGGAGCTTTCCGGCGGCGAGGCGGAAACCACCAACAACCGCATGGAGCTGATGGCGGCGATCATGGGGCTCGAAAGCCTTAACCGGTCCGCCAAGGCCCGGGTCCACACCGACAGCCAATACGTCAAGGACGGCATCACCCAGTGGATCGCCAATTGGAAACGAAACGGTTGGAAGACCGCGGCCCGCAAGCCGGTCAAGAACGCCGATCTGTGGCAGCGCCTGGAGGCCGCGGCCCTAGCCCATGACGTCGAATGGCGGTGGGTGCGGGGCCATGCCGGACACCCGGAAAACGAGCGCGCCGACGCGCTCGCCCGGGGCGCCATCCCCAACTAGGACGGCGCCCGGTGATTTCCTTTTAACGCGACCTAGAGCGCGCCGAGGACGGCTTCGGCGCTGGACTTCTCGAAGCCCGATTCATCGACATTCAGCGCCGTCACCTTGCCGTCATCGACAACCATGGCATAGCGCTTGGAGCGTGGGCCCATGCCGCGTTCGGTCAGGTCCATATCGAGACCGAGCGCCTGGGCGAGCTTGGCGGACCCGTCGGCCAGCATGGTCACCTTGCC
>JAHEKA010000365.1 GCA_024638585.1 Rhodospirillales bacterium | reverse complement strand
ACAAGGTGGACACCAAACCCTGGGCGCGGTTCGGCACAGATGGCGCCATCATCCATACCCATGGCCGCGGTGACTTCGTCACCCTGTTCGTGATCGACCTGCCGCCGGGCGGGGCAAGCGAACCCATGTCCCATGTCTTCGACGAGGTGTTCTTCGTCCTTTCCGGCGCTGGCAGCGCCACCGTGGAGACCGCGGATGGCGGCCAGCACACATTCGAGTGGGGCCCCAACAGCCTGTTTTCGCCACCGCTCAATGCGCGCTACCGGCTGTTCAACGGTTCGGGCAGCGATCGCGCGCGCCTCGTCGTTTGCTCCGACTTTCCCATTCTCTTCAATAACTACCGCAACGAGGACTTCTTGTTCGACAATCCCTTCAAATTTCCCGAACGCACGGGCAAGGCCGACCATTTCGCCGGTGAAGGTGATTTCGTTCCCATGACACCGGGCCGCCACATGTGGGAAACCAATTTCGTGCCCGACATGGTCAATTTCGAGCTAAAGGGTTGGGACAAGCGCGGTGCGGGAAGCTCCAATATGAAGTTCATCCTCGCCGAAAGCGTCATGCACGTCCATAGTTCGGAAATGCCCGTGGGGTCGTATAAGAAGGCTCATTGGCACCGGCCCGGGGCGCACGTCATTTGCATCACGGGGCACGGGTATTCGCTCTTGTGGTACGAAGGAGACGAGGACTACGTGCGCCACCCCTGGCATCACGGCGTGGTGTTCACGCCGCCCGAACGCATGTTCCATCAGCATTTCTGCACCAGCCCGGTGCCGGCGCGCTACATCGCCATGAACTGGGGATCGATTCGTTACCCGTTGACGCAGGATAAGAAGGACCAGGGGGCCAACGCCGAGGTGGATGTCAAGGAAGGCGGCCGGCAGATCAGTTACGAGGATCAGGACCCCCGCATTCACCGCATGTTTTTGGAAGAGCTGGCCAAGAACGGAGTCGAATCCCAGATGGGCAAGTATTTCGATGAGGCGGCGATCATGGAAGCCGCCCAGTAACCGCCGGGTGTGGCGAAGGGCCGGAAGAGGGAGGCAAGACAGATCATGGACGATCTCTCCCGCGAGGACGCCTCACAAAAGGTCCGGGAGAAACTCGGGCACCCGGTCATCGATTCGGACGCCCATACCTCTGAATACGACCCTGTGTTCCTGGAATTCCTGACCCAGGTGGGCGGCAAGGCGGTGGCGGACCGCTACCAGGCGAACCTGCGCGGCGGGGCGTCGCATTGGTACGAACTGAGCCCGGAAGAGCGCGACGATCGCCGGGTGCAGCGCCCACCGTTCTGGATTCTGCCCGCCGGCAACACCATGGATCGGGCGACCACCATGCTGCCCGGCCTGATGCGGGCGCGCATGGACAATTTCGGCATCGATTTTTCCGTGGTCTATCCGTCCAAGCTTCACGTCAATCGCTTGGCCGATGAGGAAATCCGGCGGGCCGGCTGCCGCGCCATCAACCTCATGCACGCGGAAATGTTCGCCGAGCATGCAGACCGTCTGACGCCGGCGGCGGTGATCCCCATGCACACGCCCGATGAGGCGATCGAGGAACTGGAATTCTGCGTGGGCGAACTCGGCCTGAAATCAGCCATGGTGGCGGGCATCGTCCGCCGGCCGGTGCCGATCATCGAGCGCGAGGCCCCGGAGCTTGCCCGCTACGCGCTGTGGATCGACGCCATAGGCCTCGGCAGCCCCCATGATTACGATCCGCTGTGGCAGAAATTCGTCGATCTTAAGGTGGCGGTCACCAGCCATACCTCCGGCATCTTCGGCAGCCGGGCGACGACGGTGAACTTCACCTACAACCATATCGGCCATTTCGCCTCGTCCAACGAGGCCTTCTGCAAGGCGCTGTTCATGGGCGGAGTCACCCGGCGATTCCCGGACCTCCGCTTCGGGTTCCTGGAGGGCGGCGCAAACTGGGCGACCAACCTCTACAACGACCTGATCGAGCATTGGGAGAAGCGCAATATCAAGGCGCTGAATGCCAATCTCAATCCCGACGCGGTCGATCGCGACCTGATGGCGAGCCTGGCCGGGCAGTATGGCGGCAAATGGTTCGAGAAATGGATCGACGATCTGCGCGAAAACGGCGACGGCATGGGCAGTCAGGAGGCGAGCGAAGGGCTGGATGAATTCGCACCCTGCGAGATCACCTGCGAGCGCGACATCTATGACCTGTTCGTCCCCAATTTCCATTTCGGCTGCGAAGCCGACGACCGGATGAACGGCGCCGCCTTCAACGCCAAGGCCAACCATTTCGGGGCGCGTCTCAAATCGGTCTTTTCCTCCGACATCTCCCATTGGGACGTCCAGGACATGCAGAGTGTCCTGGCCGAAGCCTACGAATTGGTGGAGCGGGGGATCCTCACCCAGGAAGACTTCGACGACATGACCTTCCGCAATCCGATTTCCCTGCACGCGGGGCAGAACCGCGACTTCTTCAAGGGCACCGTCGTCGAAGACGCGGTCGCGGCGGAGCTGGCCAAACAGTAAGAAGCCCGGTCGGCGGGCGCCCGAAAAGCACACCGGGGCCCCGCCCCCGTGCGGTCAAAAGGAGAGATGATGGCAACGCCCCCGTCCGGCAGTTCAAACGTTCTGACGCCCGAACTCACGGAGCAGCTCGACGATCTCGCCATTGCCTGCCGCATTCTGGAGATGGAGGGCCATGGCAGCCGCACCCTGGGCCACCTCGCGCTACGCGATCCCGAAGGCCGTGGGGTGTGGCTCAAGCGTTCGGGCCTCGCCTTTTCCGAAGTGTTCGATCACCGCGATTTCGTGCTGGTCGATTTCGACGGCAAACAGCTGGCGGGCGACGGCAAGCGCCACAGCGAATGGCCGATCCATACCGAGATCATGAAGCGCCGCGACGACATCAACGTCACCGCCCATAGCCACCCCTTCTACGGGAGGGTGTTCTCGGCCAGCACCGAACCGCTACGCTCGGTGTCCCAGGCGCGGGCCTACTTTCAGAGGCCGCCGCCGCGTTTCGAGCCGACCTCGGAGCTGATCCGCACCAAGGAGGTCGCCGCCGAGATGGCTGAGGTTCTGGCCGACAACTTCGCTATGTTCCTGCGCAACCACGGGGTCGTGTTCTGCGGCGATACCCTCGAACGCTGCACGATCCTCGGCGTCCGGCTCGAGGAAGCCTGCCGCGAACAGCTGGCTATCGGCGCCTCGGGCATTGCCTGGTCCTATCCCGATGACGAAGAGGAGGCGACCAGGGCCAGGGGCATGGGCGGACTAAGGAACGTCACCGACACCTTTGCGTTCTACCGGCGCCGGTTGGCCGCCCTGGAGGCCCAGGGCCATCACGCCTATCCCGGCCGCCGCATCGATGCGGGGCTATAGCCGGCGTTGGTGACGGAGGCTCCGGCCTCGATCAGCCGGAGAACTCGATCACGTCGAACCCGCTCGCCTTGTCGGTAATATAGAGCAGGCCGCGGTCGTCCATTTCCACGTCGTTGGTGGCCGGCGCCATCTGACGCTCGCCCGGCTGCGGGATGAAGTAGCCGATCTCCTTCGGCGCTTCCGGGTTGTCGAAATTGAGGATGCGCAGGCCCGCCGCGAACCAGGTGACGAAGGCGACATTGTCTTCGTCGACGATCTCGCGGAACTGATGCGCCCCGAAGCGGATGCCGACGCCGTGATAGGGCGAGACCTCCTCGGCGACCTCATAGG
>JAHEKA010000364.1 GCA_024638585.1 Rhodospirillales bacterium | reverse complement strand
GCCGTTTGGATCGTTAAGCGGAAATCAAGCGATCACGATAAGGAACCCGGCCGGGCCGGGACCGCCGGGACGAGATCGGGAGAGACTCATGGCAAACGAGACCGAAACCTACCCGTGGGAGCGGATGCGCAGCCTCGCCGATTCCGGCGATGGCGCGTCCCTTGAAACCTATCTCTCCTCTCTTGAGCCGAGAGAGGCGGTGCGGGCCATCCTCCGGCTGGAACCCGATGCCCAGGCGAAGGTGCTGACCACTTTGTCGCCCGCGGAAGCGGCCGACCTGATCGAAGATGTCCCCGACGAGCAAGCCGCCGATATCATCGAGAACATGCAGCCCAAGGACGCGGCCGAGATCGTCAACGAGATGATGAGCGACGAGCAGGCGGACCTTCTGGCTGAATTGAAGGAAGACAACGCCCAGGCGATCCTCGAGGAGATGGAGGTCGAGGAAGCGGAGGAAGCGCGGGAACTCGCCCGTTACGCCGACGATGTCGCCGGCGGCCTGATGATCACGGAATTCTTCAAATTCCACGAGGGAGTCACGGCCGGCGAGGCGCTCGACAAGATCAACGAGATGGCCGAGGACATCGACGAGCACTTCAAGCGCTATGCCTATGTCGTTTCGCCGCTCGACCGGGTGGTCGGCGTGATCCAGGTGCGCGACCTCGTGCTGTCGCCGCGCTACAAGCCGGTGGCCGACGTCATGGTGCCGTCGCTGTTCGTCACCGACGAAACGCCGCTGAGCGAGCTCAAGAGCTTCTTCGATGCCCGCCCATTCGCCGCCGTGCCCGTGGTCGACCGGCGCGGGCGATTGTTGGGCATCGTCCGGCAGTCGGCGGTCCAGACGGCGCTGTCGGAACAGGCGGAACGCGACATGCTGCGCATGCAAGGCATCGTCGGCGGCGATGAGATCCGCGACCTGCCGACGGTGACGCGGTTCCGCCGCCGCATATCCTGGCTCAGCGTCAACATCCTGCTGAACATCGCCGCCGCCAGCGTCATTGCCCTGTATATCGACACTTTGAGCGCGGTAATCGCGCTCGCCGTGTTCCTGCCGATCATTTCGGACATGAGCGGCTGCTCCGGCAACCAGGCGGTGGCGGTCAGCATGCGGGAACTGACACTTGGGATCGTCAAGCCGTTCGAGGTTTTCCGGGTCTGGCTCAAGGAGATTTCCGTCGGTGCCCTCAACGGCCTGACCCTTGGGATCCTCCTGGGCGGCGTGGCCTGGGCGTGGAAGGGCAATCCGGCGCTAGGCTTGGTGGTGGGCGGCGCGCTGGCGCTCAATACCATGGTTGCCGTCTCGATCGGCGGCACGGTGCCGCTGCTCTTGAAGCGCTTCGGGGTCGATCCGGCGGTCGCCTCGGGCCCGATCCTGACCACCGTGACCGACATCTGCGGCTTCTTCCTTGTCCTCAGCTTCGCGACCCTGATGCTGGCGCATCTCACCTAGGCGCCATCGGAGGGGCGAGGCAGCATGGAAGCACCATTCCTGGGCATGCCGGGTGTCGACGGCTGGCTTCTTCTGGGACTGGCCTTGGCGTCCTTCATCACCACTTTCCTTTCTGTGGCGACCGCCATGGGCGGCGGGTTGATGCTGCTGGCCATCCTCGCGATGTTCTTCCCGCCGGCGATCCTGATCCCGATTCATACCCTGGTGCAACTCGGCGTCGGCACCAGCCGCGTCGTGCTGATGTGGCGCTACATCCTGGTGAGCACCCTCTTGCCTTTCACCATCGGCGCCGCCCTCGGTGCCGCGGCAGGCGCGCAGATCTTCGTCACCCTGCCGGCGGCGCTGCTCTACGGTATTCTGGCGGTATTCATCATCACCGTGACCTGGATGCCCAATCTCGGCCTGATCGGGCCCGAACGCGGGCGCTTTGCTTTGCTGGGTGGGAGTGCCACCTTCCTCGGCATTTTCGTGAGCGCCACCGGGACGCTGGTCAGCCCCTTCGTGGCTGCCGCCAGTCCCGATCGGCGCAACCATTCGGCCACCCTCGCGGCGCTGATGACCATTGTCCATATCATGAAGATCGTCGCGTTCGGACTGCTCGGCGTCGGCATCGGCGCCTATTTGCCGCTGGTCGTGGCGATGATTGCCACGGCGGCGCTCGGCGCCTGGGCTGGGCGCGCGGCGCTCAACGCCATGCGGGAAACCTGGTACCGGACGGTCTTCAAACTGGTGATGACGGGGCTGGCACTCCGCCTGATCTGGGTCGCCGCCCGCGAAGCGGGCATGTTTTGACCCTCATCGCTCAGGGCGTGCGGGGCCATGGGTAGCCCCGGGAATCGATCCGCCAATCGGTGAAGGCGTAAGCGTAGGGATTGGCTGCCCCGGCGGCGAAATGCCAGGAATTGTCGCGACCGAATCGGATCAGGGTTTGCATCATCGTAAGGTCAAGAGCCCAGCCCGCGGCCGTCTTCTGGAAAAAGAACGGGGCGCATCGGCGCTTGTTTACGGCGTAGCGGATCGTTGCCCGGGTGCCCCTTGGGCCAAGCCGGGTTTCGCCCGTGCCGCAGCGCTCGTAGGTCCGCACCACGTTGTCCATCTGTGCCGGGGTTACCACCCAGCGGCGCAGCATGATTTGCGTTTCCCCTGTGTAGATCGGGAGGTCACGGGCGGCATTGCGGTCACCCATGGCCCGAAAATAGGCGGTGAGCGTTTCTGCGGGCGTCGCGCCTGGCAAGATTCCTGGATCGGGCCGTTTTCCCGGTGATGGCTCGATGGGGTCGGTGGGGGCACCGATGCGCGCGCGTGTCATCGCCCCGCCACCGCCGCTTCCCACATACCAGGCCTCGCCCTCGAATCCGGCATTGGCCTTGGCGCGCTGCGCCCGGGTCACGATCAGTTCGGTGGCGGCCAGGATTCCGTCGGCGATGCGCTCGGTGCGAAAGAAGGGCACCATTTGGCGTTGTTCCAGGTAGGCCACGAAAGCATCGGGATAGACTCCTTCCAGGTTGAAAGACACTTCAAGGCGCACCAGGTCTGCGGTGGCGTCGATCACCAGAAGAAGCCCGCGGCCGGTCCGGCCTTGCGCGCCGACCTTGTCGGTCTTGAAGCGCGCCGCAGCGAACGCATTGATGTCGCCCAACCGGTTTCCCGTGACCACGCGATAATCGATGTCGTGATCCTTGAGAAGGAAGCGGTGATGCTGCCCGAGTTGGGCCACCTCTGGGGCGTCCATCAACCCGGCGGCATCGTCCACCAGAGGCGTTTCGCCACATGCCGCGGCCCCCATGAGCAGCATTGCCGGGAGGGCGAGCCGCTCAAGGAATCTTGAATTCCGGCGCATTTCGCGCTTCCGCGTCGGATTGGAAATAAGCCTTTCTCTTGAAGCCGCCCGCCTGGGCGACGAGGGACCCGGGCATCTTCCGGATAGCTCCGTTGTAGGTGCTCACCGCCTCGTTGAAGCGGATCCGGGCGAGGTTGATCCGGTTTTCGGTACCCTCGAGCTGGGCTTGAAGCTGGAGGAACTGATCCGACGAACGAAGGTCCGGGTACCGCTCGGCAATGGCGACGATGGCCCCGATTCGGCCCCCCACCTGAGTCTGAGCCGCCAGCAAATTCTTGAGGATTCCTTCGTTTTCCAGAAGATCCCGCCCTTGGCCCTTGAGCAGGTTTGTCGAATCCTTCTGTGCCTTGGCAAGGGCGTCGATTGCCTTGGCGAGGGCGGCCGTGCCTTCGCTGCGCTTGCCGG
>JAHEKA010000363.1 GCA_024638585.1 Rhodospirillales bacterium | reverse complement strand
GGCGTCCCCCCGCGCAGCTTACGCATCCTCGCCGAAGCCGACGCCTTCGCCTCGCTGGGATTGTCCCGCCGAGACGCCCTCTGGTCCGCCAAGGCGCTCGCCTCCGACCAGCCCCTGCCGCTTTTCGCCCAGGACCTCGACGGCGAAGCCATAACCGAGCCCTCCGTCATCCTCCCCCCGATGACGCTGGGAGAGGAAGTCGTCGAAGACTACGTCGCCATGCGCCTCACCCTCCGCGCGCATCCGCTGGCGCTCCTCCGTCCCCTCCTGACCCCGCTCGACGGGAAATCCGTCCCGGCCCCGGGCCGGGACCTCAACACCACCCTCACCGGCCCCAAGATCGCCCACCGCCGCCCCGCGCAACCCGCCCGCAGCCTCACCGACGCCACCGGCCTGACCCGCACGGACGTCTGGGAGAAAGGCAGCAAGGACTGCCGGACGACGATGACCTAAGCCCAACCCGCCCCGGCCCCCGAGCCGGGGCCTCCACGCCAAGACCAGGGCCGTAGGGTGGGCTCTCAGCCCACCAACCCCGCCGCACCACAAGATAACCTGATGCGGTGCGCCATAACCTCATTCGCGTCTCCACGCCCAACCGAGGCCAGCGCAGGCCCGTGGGTCTGCATGCGCCCCGGCGCGTTGGCGCGCTTTATGGCGCAAAGCACATATTCCCCATCGTCAGCGCGCAACCACACCAAAGCGCAGACCCGTGGGGCGGGGTCGCCATTGGTTGCGCCATTGGTCCGAGCGACCAATGGCGACGCTGGCTGGGCTGCTGCGCGATGCGCGCCGTTATGAGCGGAATGCAGAGCGCAAAGACACGCATGCAAGCAATTACAAGTAAAACATGATGAATATATGGGTAAGTGGTAAGCTCTCGCAGTAATGAGATACTCAATCTGGAGATTAACGTCTCTTGACTCTGCGATGCTTTTGCGTCTGAAAACCTGCCAATGAATCGTGGTCGATTTTGGCCCGCGAGTTTGAAGAAGTCGGAAATGAACTTGATATGTCCGGATCAGAGATAACATTCAGTTCGAGTGTTTGGTTCAACCCCATGAAGTCACTGTCTGATTTCTTGGGGGCAACAATCCGTGCCGGGCTATTTTTTGTGTTCGGTATCTGGTTCGTTAATAACCTAATCGTTGATTCGGATTTGACCAACTCGCTAATATATTTTCTGCCAGACGCCATTGCTGCGTTACTGATCTTTTTTCAATCTTAGGGGTGTTTGCCCCCGCGGCAACTCTGGTTTTCTTCCAGTCTGCACTATGGCTCTCCGTAATGTTCAGAGCACTTCGAAGCGAAACCAATCTTGGTGGTTTCATCGGTAGGTGTTTGTTGTAATAGTCGTTTTCGTTACTATATTATACTGGTTACTAATGTTGACAATCACCCTTAGATTTTTCGCTTTCTTGCAGCAAAGCTCTTCGATCTGACGATTCAACAATAAGCAAGCGTCGGGTGGGTACTTCCCGCCGCCTCTCAGAAGCTCAATCCGCCCGAGAAAGACTGAGCCTCACATCCCCCATCCCCACAAACATCCGCCCCGGATTCCCTACGTCCCCCAACGCTCGAAACCCCAGCCCCTCATAGAACCGCCACCGCCGCTCGAACGCATCATCCCGCAATACGTCCAGCACGATCGCCGCCGCCCCCATCTCCTCCGATATCCGCACGCAGCGCTTCATCGCGTCGATCAACAGCGCCGTGCCTAGCCCTTTGCCCTGCATGTCTGTCCGCACCGCCACCGCGCGGATGTAGATCACCGGCACGTCCGGCACCCGCGCCCGCTGCCACTTCGCCGGCCCGAGGTCCGCGCGCACCGCCATCGCGCCCAGCGTGTAAAAGCCCAGCACGCCCCTGTCGCCCTCCGCCGTCGCCATCCAGGCCGCGACCATGCCGGCCTTGACCTGTTCTGACAGCGAGGATTTCAGGAAGTTGTCGATGGGGCCGAGGCCGCAAGTGAAGGCGCTGCGGTCGTGCAGCGCCTTGTCGAACCTCGCGATGGTCAGCGGGAACGGCGGCTCAGCCGGCATCCTTCAACAGACCTTCCGAGGCCTTCGCCGCCACAGCCAGCCCCGGCACCGCCTTGCCCGGCGCCTCGACCGCCGCCTTGAACGCCGCGAACGCCTCTTCCGGCAGCACCGACAGCGACATCCGCCGTTCCACCTCGGCGGCCCGCATCAGCGCCGCCTGCCGGATAAAGTCCGCCTCCTGCAACCCGGAGGCCGCCGCCGCCGCCCTGATCCGCGCCTCGTCGGCGCGGTGCATGCGGATCTCCTTGCGGGCTTCCATCTTGCCTGCGGTGGGACTGGCGTTTTCGAAACTGAACATGAGCGGTCTCCGTGATGGCCGATATGTACGGTCAAAAGCCGTACATGTCAACTCAATCGTCAAATACCCCCGTTACCGCTACCACCAACAATCCCAACCCCTTAACCCCTGTCCCCATGGGGACACCGCCCGGACTCACCCCAAAGCCGCCGAAATCCCGGTCTCCAGCTTGTCCACCAATTCATCCAACTGCCCGTCCTCGATGATGAACGGCGGGGCCAGCAGAACGTGGTCCCCCCGCCGCCCGTCAATCGTCCCGCTCATCGGGTAGCAGATCAGCCCCGCCTCGAACGCCGCCTTCTTCACCGTCGCCGCCACCTTCCGGGTCGGATCGAACGGCGCCTTCGTCTCGCGATCCGCCACGATCTCGACCCCGCGGAACAGCCCCCTTCCCCGAAGGTCCCCGATATGCGGATGCTGCCCGAACCGCGCCTCCAGCCGCTCCGCCAGCTTCTCGCCCTGCGCCACCACCCGCGCCTCCAACCCACGATCCAGAATCGCAGACACCACCGCATGCCCGCAGGCGGCGGCGGCCGGATGCCCCATATAGGTGTGGCCGTGCTGGAAAAACCCAGTGCCGTCCTTCAGCGTGTCGAAAATCTCGGACGTGCACAGCATCGCCCCGATCGGCTGATACCCCGCCCCCAGCCCCTTGGCGATGCACAGGATATCGGGTGAAACCCCGTCCTGCTTGCAGGCGAACAAGGACCCCGTCCGCCCCATGCCGCACATCACCTCGTCCAGGATCAGCAGGATGCCGTACTGGTCGCAAATCTCGCGGATGCGCCTGAAATACCCCGGCGCCGGCGTCACCGCGCCCGAAGTCGCGCCCACCACCGGCTCGGCCATGAACGCCAACACCGTCTCGGGCCCGACGCGCAGCAACTCCTCCTCCAGGTAATTCGCCGCGCGCTGGCCGTAATCCTCCAGCGCCTCGCCATCCTCGCGCAGACGGTATTCATAGCAAGGCGGGATGTGGCTGACGTCCAGCAGCAACGGCGCGAATTGCTGACGCCGCCATTCGTTGCCGCCCGCCGACAGCGCCCCGATCGTATTGCCGTGATACGACTGCTGCCGCGCGATCAGCCGCCCGCGCCCAGGCTCTCCCTTCTCGACGAAATACTGCCGCGCCAGCTTGATCGCCGCCTCCGTCGCCTCGGAGCCGCCCGAAACCAGGTAGACCCGGTCGATCCCCTCGGGCGCATGTTCGACCAGCAGGTCGGCCAGCGCCTCGGCCGGTTCCGAGGTGAAGAACCCGGTATGCGCGAAGGCCACCTTGTCCATCTGGTCCTTGACCGCCTGGATGATCCCGGGATCGCCATGGCCGAGGCACGACACCGCCGCGCCGCCCGAGCCGTCCAGAT
>JAHEKA010000362.1 GCA_024638585.1 Rhodospirillales bacterium | reverse complement strand
ATAAGACCCATATCTGGGGGTATGAGGAACCAGAAAATTCGCTCGAAATGAGCCGGGCGTTCGAATTAGCAAAACAATTCAACGATGATTTTTGCCAAGAAAATCAAATTTTTCTCACCACACATTCCCCCGCTTTTTATGACCTCCATGGGAATCACGTTTCAAAATGGTTGGTCCAGTCCGAAGATAGCGGCCCGGGCGACCAAACGGTGACCACGGCTTCGATCGTTCAATTATCCGACCAAGCTGACAAGAGATTGGGCGTGGCGGCTCTCGTGGCAGAGAGGTCGCGCGAACTCTATGAAGAGGTAGCTCTTCTCCGCGATACTGTCGACGATCTTGAACAAATCGTGCGCCAAGCCCAGAGGGCTCAAATCATAGTAGAAGGGCCATCCGATCAACGGATACTAGGTACCGCATTGGAAAAGCTTTTTCCTGGTGACGAGCCATTTTGTGATTTTAGGGCTGCAAATTCTGCAAGCAATGTCAGTTCTTTCGTGAAGACATATTCGAAAATTCATTCTGAGGGGAATTTCGCTGTCATTGGGTTATTGGATAATGATAGCGCGGGGGCGAAGGAAATTCGGGCCTTCCACAGTTACACACATTATCCAGGCACAGAGTTTCGCCAAATTAATTTGATCAAGAAAGTTTACATTGGTGTTTTGCCGTTACCAGAGGAATTTGCTCCAATTGTAACAATCCTTAGAGAAGTCGGTGGTGAGGATCTGCGTCTTCCGCTTACGATAGAGTTTATGTTCTCGCCCCCGGTAATGAATGAAGCAATACATCGTGGCGAAATTGAAATGAGAGATCGCGTAGCAACCGCAAGAGACGCTCAGTTGTCTCTACCTATCAATTTGACTGATGCCTATTCTGCTCATCTGCGGGAAGACATGCACTATCTGACTCAAGAGATCGACGAAAATAGCAAGACGCGATTTGCAGATTGGGTTGGTGGCAGACCAGCCGAAGATTTTGAGAATTTTCGTCAGTTGTTCGAAACTTTGCGCCAGCTAACGCAAGCGTGAAACCTTCCCGGTGGTCTCGGCCCAAGCGAAATAGAGCTTGCGCGCCTTGGCCGCCACCGGGCCCGGCTGCAAGGTGCGGTCCTCCAACCCGGTCAGGGGCGAGACCTTGGAATAGTTGCCGGTGGCGAAGACCTCATCGGCGGCCCTGACCTCATCGAACCTGAGCGACTGTTCGCGCACCTCCATGCCGGCTTGTGTCAGCAGGCCGATCACCCGCTGGCGGGTGATGCCGTTGAGAAAGGTGCCGTTGGGCACCGGCGTCGTGGTGACACCGTCCTTGACGATGAAGATGTTGGCGGTGGCGAACTCCGAGACGTTGCCGTTGGCATCCAGCATCACGGCATTGTCGAAACCCTCGGCCCGGGCCGCGCGCAGGGCGGCCGCCGACTGCGGATAGAGGCACGACGCCTTGGCCGCCGTCGGGGCGGTTTCGGGACCGGGCCGACGCAGCGCGGACAGGTGGGCGGTAAACCCATCCGCCGGCGGCATGGGCGCCTCGAAGATGGTCAGGACGAAGCGGGTCGATTCCGCGCGCGGCGTGACGAAACCGTCCTCGGCGAAGAACATGGGCCGGATATAGAGCGAGGCGCCATCCTTGAAGCGGGCAATGCCGTCCCAGGCCAGGTCGACGATTTCCTGCGCTCTGAGAGGCGGTTCAAGGCCGAGCACCCGGGCGGAATTGATGGATCTCTCGGCGTGGCGGTCGAGGTCCGGCGCCAGGCCGTCGAACGACCGGGCGCCGTCGAAGGCGACCGAGGCCATCCACGCCCCATTGGTCAACGGCCCCATGATGGGCGGGTTGCCCGGGAGCCATTCGCCGTCGATGTAATGAAGCGCCGCGCGCGCCTCGCCGGTGCGTCCAGAGAGGATTGCCATGGCCCGAGTGTTACACCGATCGTGGTCCCCGTCCCAAGCGAGAAATTCCTCCCGGTCTTGATTGTGGCGGGATTGCCCGGTGGCTAGCATGGCGCGCCACATCCGGTGAATGGTGGGGGGCGGCAGTCCCCCTGCGCTGGCACCGGCCATCAACATCTCCCGGGTGGGTTCCTTGGGCGCCAGGACAAGTCCCGCCATGTCGACCGCCGAGAGCACCTCAAGGGCGTCGTCCACGGCGTGGCTGGGCTCGCCACCGTCGGCGAGTTGCTCTGCGATCGCTGCTGCGAATTCTTCCTCAGATGGAGCACTCATTGGATCTTCGCCTCTCTTTCTTATTGCTCATCAACGCTGCGCCGGAATTCGTTCTTCGATCCAGTCACGCGCCGAGGGGCTGTCTGCCGCCGGCGAACCTAATCCATTTGGCATAGATATGAAATAGTATTGATGAGACTTGGGGAGATGGTTCTTTCCGTCGCGAAGAAGCTATCCCCGTCAACTTCGCGCAGGGAGGCGCGGCGCCGTTTCGCCCGCGCCTACTCGGCCGGGAAAGTTGCCTGCCGAATTGGCAAAAATCGTTCTATGGCGGGGGGTGATGGGCTAGGGTCGGTCCATGGGGGAGCAACCGAAATTGGCCACGGCGGACGGCCCGGGGTCTCGGCAATCGACGGGGCTGGTCTACCACATCGCCCGCGCCGAGGACTGGGCCCGGGCCGAGGCGACGTCCCGCTACGCCGGCAGCACGCTGTGCCGTGCCGACGGTTTCATTCATTTTTCGAGCCCCCATCAGGTGGCGGGCACCCTCGCGACGTTTTTCGCCGACGCCGATGGGCTGGTCCTGTTGGCGGCGGAGGCGGCGGCTTTGGGGGACGGTTTGCAATGGGAGCCGGGGCCGGGCGGGGACGTCTATCCGCATTACTATGGCGCCCTCGCCGTGGACCAATTGCGGGTGCTTGGCCCCATCGCGCGCGATTGCGCCGGCAACCACGTCATCCCGGCAGACCTGGGAAAAATGACCATCTCGAAGGGACGGCCGTGAATCTGTTTCCCCTGGTCCGTCCGCTGCTTTACCTGGTGTCGCCGGAGACGGCGCATAACCTCTCGCTTTGGGGGTTGGCGGCGGGGTTCGGGCCCAAGTTCGACGTGCCGCGGGACCCGGCGCTCGCCGTGACGCTGTGGGGCAAGCGTTTTGCCAATCCGCTCGGCCTTGCCGCGGGATACGACAAGGACGGGCGCGTGATCGGTCCGATGTTCGATCTCGGCCTCGGCTTCGTCGAGGTCGGCACCATCACGCCCCGGCCCCAGCCGGGCAACCCAAAGCCGCGGCTGTTCCGCCTCGACGAGGACGGCGGCGTCATCAACCGGCTGGGGTTCAACAGCGCCGGCTCGGAAGTGGCGGCCAAGAACCTGGCGGCTTGGCGTGCCCGGGGGCGGCCGGGAATCCTCGGCGTCAATATCGGCAAGAACAAGGAAAGTACCGACGCCGCCGCCGATTACGGCACCGGGGCCCGCCGGCTCGGCGCTTATGCCGACTACCTGGTGTTCAATATCTCATCGCCCAACACGCCCGGCCTGCGTGATCTTCAGGCGGTGGCGGAGCTCAAGATCCTGCTGGGCGCGGTGGCGGACGGGCTCGCTGAATTGGACGGGCCCAAACCGCCGGTGCTGGTCAAGATCGCCCCCGACCTGGCTGACGAGTCGCTGGCCGATATCGCCGCCCTGGCGCGCGCCGGCGAGATGGACGGGCTGATCATTGCCAATACCACCATCGATCGGCCCGAGAGCCTCACCTCCCGCGACC
>JAHEKA010000361.1 GCA_024638585.1 Rhodospirillales bacterium | reverse complement strand
TCAGTCGATCTACGGCTGGCGCGGGGCGGAGGTCGGCAACATCCTGCGCTTTGAAAAGGATTTCCCCGGCGCCACCGTCATTCGGTTGGAGCGTAATTACCGCTCCACCCCGCAAATTCTTGCCGCCGCCTCGGGGCTGATTTCCCATAACGATGGACGGCTCGGCAAGACGCTGTGGACCGAGGACGCGGAGGGCGACAAGATCAGCGTCACCGGCGTGTGGGATGGCGACGCCGAGGCTCAGGTGGTGGCCGATGAGATCGAGGCGCTGCAGCGCGGCGGCACGCCGCTCAACGAAATCGCGATCCTGGTCCGGGCGGGATCCCAGACCCGGGCCTTCGAGGAGCGGTTCCTCACACAGGATATCCCGTATCGTTTGATCGGCGGCGTGCGGTTCTACGAACGCCAGGAGATCCGCGACGCGGTTGCCTATCTCCGGGTGATCAACCAGGCCGATGACGACCTCGCTTTTGAGCGCATCTGCAACGTGCCTCGCCGGGGGCTCGGCGGTGCTACCCTCCAGGCGGTGCACCATGCCGCCCGGGCGATGGGCGCGGCGCTGACCACCGCGGCCGATCAGCTCACCGGCACCGACGAGCTGCGCCCCCAGGCGCGCCGGTCGCTGGCCGCGTTGCTTGAGGATTTCCGACGCTGGCGGACCATGGCGCAGGAGCTGAGGCCGGCGGAGCTGACCGAAACGGTGATCGACGAATCGGGCTATGCGGCGATGTGGAAGGCCGACAAGTCCGCCGATGCGCCGGGACGCCTCGAAAACCTGAAGGAATTGGTACTGGCGCTGGAGGAGTTCGAAAGCTTGGGCGATTTCCTCGAACATGTCGCCCTGGTGATGGAGCACGAAAACGTCCAGGCCGGGGATATGGTCAATGTCATGACCCTGCACGGCGCCAAGGGACTGGAATTCGATGTCGTCTTCCTGCCGGGATGGGAGGAGGGCCTGTTCCCTCATCAACGGGCACTGGACGAGCAGGGCGGAGCCGGTCTGGAGGAAGAGCGCCGTCTCGCTTATGTCGGCCTGACACGGGCGCGCAAGAAGGCCTTCGTCAGCTTCGCCGCCAACCGGCGGGTCTATAACCTGTGGCAATCGGCGATCCCGTCGCGGTTCGTCGACGAACTGCCGCCCGATCACGTCGAGGTCGAGGTCTCCCAAGGCCTCTATGGCGGCGGCGCCCGCGAGGATACGGGCTTTGCCGGCCTCTACAACGAGCGCGGCGCGGCGCCGACGCGGCCTGCCGGGACCCGGCGGGGTGCCCGCACCCATCCTCGGATCGAGGACGAAGCCGCCTCTGCCAAGGGCGGGGAGGGGGCGCTCGCCAAGGGAACGCGGGTGTTTCACCAGAAATTCGGTTATGGCCGGGTGGTTTCGGTGGACGGGGACAAGCTGCAAATCGCCTTCGAGAAGGCCGGGCGCAAGAAAGTCATGGCCGGGTTCGTCGAACCCGTCTGACCCATGCCGGAACCCGGGCCGGAAACCAGAAAGGCCGCGCCGGTGGGCGCCTCTCATTCCGATGCGGGGGGCGTGCGATTCTGGGCCATCCGCTTGACCGTGGACCGGGCCCTGGGCCCAGCCATTGAGGACGCGCTTTCCGGGATCGCCGGTTCGGTCTCCCGTTTCGAGGAGAATCCTGAATGGCCGGAGCCTTCCAATGCCTGGCGGATAGAGGCGATCGCCGACGCCGAGCCCGACCGCGATGGAATTGGTGCCCTATTGGCCGCGACCGCCGAGGCATTGGGTGCGCCGACGCCCCGGTTCGAAATCACGGTACTGGATGATGTCGATTGGCTGGCACTGAACCGGCGCCAGTTTCCCCCGGTCACGGCCGGGCGCTTTTTCGTCCATGGCAGCCATTTCGACGGCACCGTGCCCAACGGCAAGGTTCCCATATGCCTCGATGCCGGCCCGGCGTTCGGGGCCGGCACCCATGGCAGCACCCAAGGCGCCCTGATGGCGATCGACCGCCTGGCAGGCCTGCGGTCCTGGCGTCGCATCCTCGATCTCGGGTGCGGTTCGGGGATCCTGTCCCTGGCCCTGGCGGCGCTGACCGATGCCGAAATCCTGGCGAGCGACATGGAGGAGGCGGCTCGGGACAACGTGCGGTCCAACGCCGCCGCCAACGGTGTCGCGGATCGGATCACCGCGGTCCACGAACACGGCGTCGGTGCCGCGGTGCGCAAAACGGCGCCTTACGACTTGGTGGCGGCCAACATCCTGGCCGAACCCTTGATGTCAATGGCAGGGGATATCGCCGAGGTGACGGCGGCGGAGGCTACGGTAATCCTGTCGGGGTTGATTGCGCCGCAGGAACGGGACGTGCTTGCCGCCTATCGCTGTGTTGGTTTCGAACACCGCATGACCATGGCGCTTGGGCCCTGGAGCACGCTGGTGGTCGCCCGACGGACCGAGCCGGGGCCTCAGCACTTGAGGCCGGGCAGGGCTGGACCGCGTTAGCGGTCCAGCAGGCCGGAGGTCTTGGCGGCGTAAGCGGCGATGTCGGTGCGGGCGATGCCGAACTCGGCAAGCTGCGCGTCGCTTAATTGGACCAGGTTTTCCGTGATGCGCTGGGCGTTGATGGCGCTGTTGAGGGCGCTCGGTGCAATGGCGCCGAAAAAGTTCAGCACACGGGTGATGAGGCGAGCCTCTTCCTCGAAGGGAAGCTTCGGCAGAGGCTGATTGAGAATCGAATGGTCGGTCATGATACTTATCTCCTTTGTTCGTAACGGCTCAATGCACATGGATGCGCGGCGCGGTTGTCTTTGCCACCCACCCTGTCATATCGCCCGATTTTTCGGTTTTCCGGTGGTGTCCGAGTTCTGAACCCTTGGGTCCGCGTGCTTCGCAACCACCGTGTTGCGCTTTATATGCGCCTTTTCGCCCGCAATGACCCGCGCCAATTGGAGAACCGAGCCATGCGTAAATTGCATGGCATATGTAGGATTCCGTTAATAAATCGGGGATAAATTGCCCGCTTGCTTGCGAAATCCCCCTTTTCCGCGGCTGTTGGGCCCTCCGGCCCTGGGTTTTGGCACTCGGCGGACGCATGGCGAAAAAATCAAGGCGGCCTCGGCAGGGCCGCCTTGTTTCTAAAATTCTCTTGGAATCAGGGGTGTTTCCAGAGACTTCTCAGCCTAACACCCGGGCAAACCGGCTAGGCCGCTAAATAATTCGATAGAATTCTAAGAATATTTGGTCCGGTGTCAAGCGCCGGTTTGATCAAGCATTCCCTAGCCATGACCTCGGAGCATGTCTGTTATTCCAGAATAAGGGATTCGTGGCCGGATCCAGACACGAACGGTCCGATCCCGGCTAATTAGGCTTTCGGTTGTTGGCCACAACGAAGATTCCCGACGCCGCGGCGGCAACCTTCGCCAAGTCTTCGCGGTGAATGCCCATGGATCCGAGCTCTTCATCGCTGCAGAGCGTGAGGTTCTCGAACAGTTCCGAACTCAACGCGGCTTCTTCGAGATGCTCCGCCGTATCGCCGACGGCGTGGGGCAGCTTGTCGGTGAAGAAGGCGAGGATATCGGTGAAAAGTTGAGCTTCCTGTTCGTAGGGGATGTGTTTCTGTTCGTTCATGGGGAAGTCCTTTATGGCTGTAGCGTTATCCGGTGCCCTGTCATCAGCGGCAGAAGCAAATTCTCGTAAAAATTATATGGGTATTTCACGCGCGAGTTTAAAGACCGGCACGGC
>JAHEKA010000360.1 GCA_024638585.1 Rhodospirillales bacterium | reverse complement strand
ACCCTTGTGGTATTCGAATCCGGGCGCCGGCTTTCCGGCCTGTTGAACGATGCTCAGGCCATTCTCGGCCCCCGGCCCGCCGCGGTCTGCCGCGAGCTCACCAAGCTGCACGAGGAGGTGGTGCAAGCCGACCTCGCCGAACTCGCCGCCCGTTACGCCGACGCCGGCGCCCCACGGGGCGAGGTGGTCATGGTGATCGCGCCGCCCGCGGACGGCGGCGGGGTCGAGATCGACGACGCGGCCCTCGATGAGCGGCTGCACGCTGCGTTGGATAAGGAAAGCCTGCGCGATGCCGCCTCCCTGGTCGCCCGCGAAACCGGGCTGCCCCGGCGCCGGGTCTATGCCCGGGCGCTGGCGCTGACCGGCAAGGGCCGGTGAAGCCCCGGAGGTACGGTGCCGAAGGGCGACGCCGGGCGCAGGGCCGGGGCCGGAGGGCCGAGGCGCTCGCTGCTTTCTTTCTCCGCTGCAAGGGCTACCGCATCCTGGCGCGCGGCTATCGCACCCGGTCGGGGGAAATCGACATCATCGCCCAGCGCGCGCGCACGCTCGCCCTGGTGGAGGTGAAGTACCGTCCGCTGCGTGATCAGGCCGCCTGGGCCATCACCGAGACCCAAAAACGCCGGATCGAACGCGCCGCCAGCGGCTATCTCGCGGCCCATCCGGGCGCGGCCGAGCTCGAGTTGCGCTTCGATGCACTGCTGCTGGCGCCCGGCCGCTGGCCCCAGCACATCGAAGATGCCTGGCGCCCCTGACCCCGTTTGCCTGGACATTGGTCTGGACAAGGACGCCGGTTTGTGAATCAATGCGTTAGGGCAGAGAGAACGATGTAATTCATGAAGTGGTTAGACGAACATGATGACACAATTGGGTTTTCTCTCTGCCTTTGGCGGCCACGCCCAGGGACGTGAATTCACGCGCAGGGTCCGCCGCGCCGCGTGCGGTCTTCTCCTTCTTGTGTTCGCCGCCCCCCTCGGGGCCTGTTCGACACCGGGCCTGGTTCTGGGGGCGGGCGCCTCGGGCGCGGTGGCGGCGTCGGAGGAACGCGGGCTCGGTGGGTCGCTCACCGACCGGCGGATCAAGGCGGAGATCAACTTCGACCTGCTGGAAGAGGACCGGATCCTCTACAAGGGAGTCTCCACTGCGGTCTACGAGCGCCGCGTGCTGCTGACCGGAATCGCCAAATCGATTGAAAAGCGCGACGCCGCGGTGCGCGTCGCCTGGCAGACCGCGGGCGTCAAGGAAGTGATCAACGAGATCGTCGTCGATCCGTCGGGAGACAGCGGGACGTTCATCAGCGATACCTGGATCGCGACCAAGCTGCGCACCAAGCTGATGTTCGACCGTGATATCGAGAGCATCAATTATTCCATCGATACCCTGCGGGGAACGGTCCACCTGCTGGGTGTCGCCCAGGACCCGGATGAAATGGAAAAAGTGCTTGCCCATGCCCGCAACCTGTCGTCGGTCCGCAGGGTGGTGAACCACGTGATCCTCAAGACCGACCCCAGGCGGCAAACCAACCAGGCGATGAATTAGGCGCCGCCCGGGCCCCGTGTTAATCTCGGCCTTGGAATGAAGCGCGGGCCGCTCCCGCGCGCCGCAACCAGGACCGTGACCGGGGTCGACCTCCCATGAGCCTTGCCGTCGCCTTCCAGATGGACCCGCTCCAGGCCATCGACACCAAAGCCGATTCCACCTATGCGCTGGCGGTGGAAGCCAGCACCCGAAAGCACGCCCTGTTCCATTACCTGCCCCAGGACTTGACCCTGGTGGGAGGCCGGGTGGTGGCCCGCGCACGCCGCTTCGAGGCAAGTGCCGATCCGGCAAATCCCTTTACCATCGGCGCGGAAGAGATCATCGACCTCGCCGCGCTCGACGTGGTGATGATGCGCCAGGACCCGCCCTTCGACATGGCCTATATCACGGCCACCCACCTGCTGGAGCACGTGCACCCCGACACCCTGGTGGTCAACGATCCGGTCCATGTGCGCAACGCGCCGGAGAAGCTGTTCGTCACCCATTTCGCGGAACTGATGCCGCCGACCCTGATCACCACCGACCACGCCCAGGTGATGGATTTCCGGGCCGAACACGGCGACATCATCATCAAGCCGCTGTTCGGAAACGGCGGCGCCGGCGTCTTCCACCTGAAGCCGGAGGATGAGAACATCAACGCGCTGTTGGAGCTGTTCACCGAGCTCTATCGCGAGCCCATCGTGATCCAGGCCTACCTGCCCGAGGTGCGCCAGGGCGACAAGCGCATCATCCTGATCGACGGCGAGGCGGCGGGCGCCGTCAACCGGGTGCCGCCCTTGGGCGAAGCGCGCGCCAACCTGCATGTCGGCGGACGGGCGGAGAAGAGCGACCTGACCCACCGCGAGATGGAGATCTGCGAAGCGATCGGCCCGACGCTTCAAGAAAGGGGCCTGGTGTTCGTCGGCATTGACGTGATCGGCGATTACCTGACCGAAATCAATGTCACCTCCCCCACCGGCATCCAGGAGATCAACCGCTTCGACAACGTGAAGCTGGAAGAGAAGATCTGGGAAAAGATCGAGACCCGCGTCCACGCCCTGCACCGCGAACCGCCGGTCTAGGCCGATGCCGGTCCTGACGGCGTTCTACGGCGGCCTGCTGGCGCTCCTGTTCCTGGGGCTCAGCCTCAACGTCATCCGCCTGCGCTACCATTACCGCGTGGCATTCGGATATGAGGGACCCCTGCCGCTGCAGCGCGCCATCCGCGGGCAGGCGAATTTCGCCGAATACGTGCCGCTCACCCTGCTCCTGCTTTTGTGCCTGGAGCTGCTGGGCGGGCCAGCCTGGGCGCTGCATGGGGCGGGGCTCTGCTTGCTGGCGGGCCGCCTCGCCCACGGCATCTGTTTCGCTTGCCTGGAAAGCGCCGCCCCCCTCCGGATGGGCGGCATGTTGCTGACCTTTGCGAGCCTGGCCATCGCCGCCATCGGCAATCTAGTGATGGCGACATCGCGCATGTTCTGAACACCCCAATCCTCAATCGACAAGCCGGGCACGGGAGCCCACCGACCGGGCCTCCGGCCTACGACTGAAATTGCTACGCCGGTTTTGGAACCACCGGGAGTTGAGACCGTTTACGGCTCAGTCTTGGCCCGCGTCCTGCGCAGGGCAACGCCTAGCGTTTCTCGAGTGGATAAATCGATCTGCCGGAGGGCCCACCAAGTCGTTCGGAACATCGATAATTTTGATGGATCGTCAATTAGGGAATCCTAAAGACATGGATATTGTTCGCGTCATTCTGGCCATATTGCTCCCCCCGCTCGGCGTGTTTCTTCAGGTCGGGCTGGGCGGCCATTTCTGGCTCAACATTGTGCTCACAATTCTGGGCTACATCCCGGGCATCGTGCACGCCATCTGGGTGATTGCCAAGAAGTGACCCAGCACCGGCACGAGAAGGAGATTCGGGAGCTGGACCGGCTAGCTTATCTCATGGACAGCTTCCTCCGCATCCCCGGGACGAAAATACGGATCGGCCTCGATTCCCTGATCGGCTTCATCCCCGGCCTGGGCGACGGCGCCTCCGCGGCGCCAAGCCTTTACATCATCCTTCGCACCCGGCATCTCGGCGTCCCTTGGCCGAAGCTCGCCTATATGGTCTGGATTGCCGGCGTGGACCTATTGATCGGGACGGTGCCATTGCTTGGCGATGTCTTCGACATCGGCTTCAAGGCCA
>JAHEKA010000359.1 GCA_024638585.1 Rhodospirillales bacterium | reverse complement strand
ACAATGTGCCGAGATGGACGGCGATATCCATCACCAGGCTTTGGTCGCACCAGCCGGTTGCATGGGGCACCAGGATCAGATGGGCCTGAGAAGAGATCGGCAGGAACTCAGTGATGCCCTGGACAAGGGCGACGGTGAGGATGTGGATAAGCGTCACGGAGAGTGCCTCGGTCGAGGTGCAGCTTGCGGGGGCGTCGTCGCCGTCGCCGGGCCAGCGCCGCTTATATCACAGTGCGGTTAACGGAACATGGAATGTTGGCGGCGGCACGATGACATGGACCATCATTGAGCCCGGGTGATTAGTTCCAGAATGGGACTAAATTAGACGCAGGCTGTCCCGGTGTACGGCGATTAAGGGGGTAAACCGGAAGCCCCTTCAAGTTCCCGCACTCAATATAAGACATATTAACTGACCTATTTGTACGTTTTCGCTCGCAATCCTTGGATTTCTGCCTTATACACGACCCATTGGGCTTGATCGCCTACCTTGGGGGCCGGGATACAACTTATCAGGGTTAACGCGGACAACCGCGGCCCATCCTCGGTTCCAGGCGCCCTGGGCCATTCGTGCCCTGCCCGGTGGCGGTCAGGATAACAGTTTTCGCGCTTTCGGGGCCGCTTCCGTGGCAGGGGGAGGTTTGGACCGTGAGCGGGATTGTTGGTCAAGGGTTGGTCGTGTCATGCCGGATCGGATGCTGAAATTCATTTCCCTGGAAAACGAGATGCCGGGGAAGCGCGACGCGGAAACGCGACGCGGGGATTTCAATGAGATCTTTGGCGGCTATTCCGACGAGAACGCGGAACAGCAGGCCTCGCGTTGTTCCCAATGCGGAGTTCCGTTCTGCCAGGTCCATTGCCCGGTCTCCAACAACATCCCCGACTGGCTCAAGCTGACGGCGGAAAACCGCCTGGAAGAGGCCTACGAAATCTCGGCCGCGACCAACAACCTGCCCGAGGTCTGCGGCCGCATTTGTCCCCAGGATCGCCTCTGCGAGGGTAACTGTGTGCTGGAGCAGTCGGGCCACGGTTCCGTCACCATCGGATCGGTCGAGAAATACATCACCGATACGGCGTTCGAGCGCGGTTGGGTCAAGCCGCCGACGCCCGTGCGCGAACTGGGACGGTCGGTCGGCATCATCGGTGCCGGGCCCGGCGGTCTTGCCGCCGCCGAACAGCTGCGCCGGCTCGGCTACGAGATCCACGTCTACGACCGCTACGACCGGGTCGGTGGGTTGATGATCTACGGCATCCCTAATTTCAAACTGGAAAAGGACATCGTCGAACGCCGCGCCAGGCTGCTGGCCGACGGCGGGATCACCTACCATCTGGAATTCGAGGTCGGCCGCGATGCCACCCTGGCGGATCTCCGCGACCGCCATGACGCGGTCCTGATCGCCACCGGCGTCTACCAGGCCCGTGACATCAAGATGCCGGGTTCCGGCCTGGCTGGTCTGCACCCCGCCATGGAATATCTCACGGCCTCCAACCGCCAGGGCTTGGGCGACACGGTTCCTGCCTTCGAGGACGGCAGCCTTGATGCCAAGGACCGAAATGTTGTCGTCATCGGCGGCGGTGACACGGCGATGGATTGTGTGCGCACGGCTGTGCGCCAGGGCGCCCGTTCGGTGCGTTGCGTCTATCGCCGAGACCGCGAAAACATGCCGGGCTCTCGGCGCGAGGTGACCCACGCCGAGGAAGAGGGCGTCGAATTCGTCTGGCTGGCCGCGCCGGAGGCTTTCCTCGGCGACCGCCGGGTCCGGGGCGTGCGTTGCCAGCGCATCCATTTGGGCGTGCCCGATGTCACCGGCCGGCAGACGCCCGAGCCCATCGAAGGATCGAGTTTCAACATCGATGCCGACCTGGTGATCAAGGCGCTCGGCTTTGATCCCGAGGACCTGCCCACCTTGTTCGGCGAACCCGAACTGGCGCTCACGGGTTGGGGCACGGTGAAGACCCAGCCCCGGACCCTGATGACGTCGATCGATGGCGTCTTCGCCGCCGGCGATATCGTGCGCGGCGCATCGCTGGTCGTCTGGGCGATCCACGATGGTCGGGTGGCTGCCGAAGCCATCCACAATTGGATTGAGCAGGGCGCTGCTGCCGAGGCGGCGGAAGCGGCGCAATGAACCGGCGCCGGCGGATCTTAGGAGCGCTCTTCCGCGGCGCGACGTATTGGGATGCGCGCCTGATCGGCGCGATGGGGAGCATGCGATGAGCGGAGATCACAGCACGCCTAACGGGGCCCGGCAGGTCGACTTGTGGCGCCGCAATGCGGCCTTGCTGCAAGAAGCCCATGCCTATGATCCGGCCCAGGAGCATGACGCCTGCGGGGTCGGCTTCATCGCCGCCACCGATGGCCAGCCTCGGCGCGAGGTCGTGGTGGCGGGGATCAACGCGCTCAAGGCGGTGTGGCACCGCGGCGCGGTTGATGCCGACGGCAAGACAGGTGACGGCGCCGGCATCCATGTCGAGATCCCTCAGGACTTTTTCAAGGAGCATATTGCCCGGACCGGGCATGAGCCGCGGTCCGGGCGCCTCGGCGTCGGCATGGTGTTCCTGCCGCGCACCGATTTCGCCCATCTGGAGCGCTGCCGCTCGATTGTCGAAAGCGAGATTCTGAACTTCGGGTACACCATTTACGGCTGGCGCCAGGTGCCGGTGAATGTCGGGGTGATCGGCGAGAAGGCCAACGCCACCCGGCCGGAGATCGAGCAGATCATGATCGCCTCCAATCCCGGTGTCGGCCAGGACGAGTTCGAGAGCGACCTCTACATCATCCGCCGCCGTATCGAAAAGCGGGTGCTGAACGAGCACATCAACGATTTTTACATCTGCTCTTTCAGCTGCCGCTCGATCATCTACAAGGGCCTGTTCCTGGCCGAGCAGGTGGACCTGTTCTATCCCGACCTTCTGGACGAGAGGTTTATCTCCTCCTTTGCCATTTTCCACCAACGCTATTCGACCAACACCTTCCCCAACTGGCGCCTCGCACAACCGTTCCGCATGCTGGCTCATAACGGCGAGATCAATACGCTTCGTGGCAACGTCAACTGGATGAAGAGCCACGAGACGCGCATGACCTCGGATGCCTTCGGCGATCACATCGATGACGTCAAGCCGGTGGTGCAATCGGGCAGTTCCGATTCCGCGGCCCTGGACGCGGTGTTCGAGCTTCTGGTGCGCGGCGGCCGGCCGGCCCCCATGGTCCAGTCCCTGATGATCCCCGATTCCTGGTCCAAGAAGGTGGCCCTGCCCCAGGAGCACAAGGATTTTTACTCCTATTGCAATTGTGTGCTGGAACCGTGGGACGGTCCGGCTGCGGTGGCCGCCACCGATGGACGATGGGTCATCGCGGGCATGGACCGCAACGGGTTGAGGCCCATGCGGTATACCCGGACCCGCGACGGACTCCTGGTGGTGGGCTCGGAATCAGGAATGGTGCCGGTGTCCGACACGGATGTCGTGGAAAAGGGACGCATTGGCCCCGGTGAAATAATCGGGGTCGATCTTTACGAGGGCCGCTTGTTCCACAACGACGAACTGAAGGAGAAGCTGGCGGCGAGCAAGCCCTATTCCGAATGGGCCCAAAGCATCATCCATCTAGACGCATTGATTCAGACCGAAAAAGTTGAGCCGGAGATCCTCACGGGGGACGAGTTGCGCATCCGCCAGCGGGCGCTGGGTTACAACATGGAAGAGTTGGAGATAATCCTCCA
>JAHEKA010000358.1 GCA_024638585.1 Rhodospirillales bacterium | reverse complement strand
ACGCCGCCGTCCTCCACATAGGCGACGCAGCGTTCGATGGCCTCGCCAAAATCGCTGCCTTCCGCACCGAGGATGTCGCAGCGCGCGCAGATTACGAAATCCGGATCGGCCTCATCCCGGGCGCTCGTGGCGGCACGGTACTTGACCACGGCATCCTCGATCGGAATGCAGCGGCGCCCGGGCAGGGTGCCGGATTTCTTGGGCGCTTCCTGATCCTCGATCTGCAGGGCGGCGACGCCGCTGCGGATCACCTCGTTGACCGTGAAATGGACGTTCACCACATTGCCGAAGCCGGTATCGGTGTCGAGCAGGATGGGAATATCGGAATGGGCGGCGACGTGCCGCGCATGATCGACGATATCGCGCAGGCCAAGGATGCCGGAATCCGGCACCCCCAACAGGTGCCCGGAAACCTGCGATCCGGCAACGAAGAAGCACTCGAACCCGGCCATCTGCGCAACCCTGGCATAGACCGGCCCGAATCCGCCCGGCATCACCGTAAGCGTGTCCCGGCCAAGGATTTCGCGCATCTTCAGGCGCTTGGCCCGGACCGCCGCGGCATAGGTTTCCGTCATCAACACCTCCCCTGCTCAGGCCCTGCTCAGACCCTGCCCCGGCTCGCCGAGGTCGCGCCACCGACCCCGCCGTGGGACCGCGGCCCGCCTCGATGGAAGCCCTAGCCGCCGTATCCTTTCAACATATCCGGATTTTCCGCGTAAAGATCGTCGACGAAACCGGAATCGACGATGTTCCGCAGGAAGTGGAAATCCCACAGCGCCAGCGGATGGATATTGGCGGCATCGCCGTTCTTTTCGTCCTGCTTCAGCGCCTCCTGGTAGACATTCGAGATCGCCGTCATGGAAGGGTAGAGACAGGGCTCGAGCTTGGGCGCGAGATCGTCATAGACACGCTCCGCCATTTCCCGGTCCAGCACACCGTCATTGTCGTAGCGTTGCATCAGGATGCGGATCACATCCTCGCGGTTTTGCTTGAAGTAGGAGACCCCGTCGATGGTCGCCTTCAGCACCCGTTCGACGATATCCGGACGTTCGTCCACCAGCTTCTTGGAGGTCGACATGGTCATGTAGAAGATCATGTGCTGGGGGTCCAGATCGATGACTTTCAGCCCCGCGCGGCGGGCGAAATCGGCCATCGGCTTGGTCAGGAAGCAAGCCTCCACATCCTTATCGATGACCATGTCCAAGAGCGTCTTGCGGTTGGGCTTTCCCGGTTCCGTCACATCCTGCTGGGCCCTGCGGATCAACTCGACATCGTCCCGGTCGGTATCCAAGCCGTGCTGCTTCAGATAGAGCCAAGCATTGAGGTAGGGGTGGTTGCCCCGGGCGCCCACCTTGCGGTGCTTGAGGTCGGCCAGGCTTTCGATGCCGAGATCGGGCCGCGTCACCAGGGCGATGTTGTTGGACGACATGCTCTGGCCGACATAGGCCCAGGTGTCGCCGCGCGCCTGGGCGGCATAGGTGGAGACATGATTGCCGGAGACGAACTCCACCTCGGCCTTTGGCACCAGTTCGTGGGCGTCTTCGCGGCTGATGACGCGCTCGTAATCGACGTCGAGGTCCTGGCGTTCCCAGGCGCCGCAATCGTTGATCACGTGCATCAGCGCGAGATGGCTGTGGGCGCGATAGGGGAAACTGATCTTATCCATATAGGGACTCCCTCTTTCCTTGGGGTCCCGGGGGACCCGATCCTAAGGCTGATTTCCGCGGCGGAGCTAATCCGCCATTTCCACCCCGGTGCAGCCGGACACCATGCTCTTCATCTGGCACACGGCGCCGGCCTTTTCCAATTCCGCTTCGAACAGCTCGTGGATCTCAGGATTCTCATCCTCGTATTCGATCTGGTTGCCGCCCAGGCGGGTGCTGGTTTCGGTGCCGCCCTTGGCCTCGTCGGAACCGTCGGGACGGAACTGATAGCGGTTCGATCCCCAGCGCAATGCCAGGTACCGGGCCGGAACGGCGCCGGAATTGAAATGCTGGTGGAACCATTGATTGGGCGGCACGACGATGCTGCCGGGCGTCCAATCGACCTTGGTGCGCTCGTCCCATTTGCCGTCTTCCCACAGCAGGGTGAAGCCCTGGCCGCCCAGGATCACCACGTTGGCGCCCGGACCGTGGCGGTGGGCCTTCTTATAGGTGCCGACCGGAAATTCGGAGATATGGGCCACCATGGTGTTGTGGGACAACTCGAACGCCAGGTATGAGCCGCCCGCACCCCGATTGCCGCGCTTATAGAGCGGCACCGTGTCGGCATTGGGCACGAAGTTGGTTTCCCAGATGTTGTAGGTGCCCCGGTCGTTGGAGTAGAGCTCGCCATCGCCGTCGAAATGCTGCTCGCCATTGTAGCGGTCGAGGAAATCGTAGGGCGCGTCGAACACGAACTCCGAATTGTGGAACATGTTCATCACCACGGGCGCGCTGATCACCGCCATGTAGCGGGCCGGCAGGTCGCCGGTGGTGTTGAAGTGCTGGAAATTGGTGTTGAGCGGTATCGCGAACAGGCTGCCGGCCTGCCATTCGAAAGTGTGCTTGTCGTTGGCGTCGTTCCAGATGGTGGTGGCACCGTTGCCCTGCAGCACATAGACCATCTCCTCATAGAGGTGGCGCATCGGCTTGGTGGTGCCGCCCAAGGGCACCTCGGCGACGTAACAGTTGTTGGACGTGCCGGCCCCTTCCAGATTGACGAAGGCGCCGAGGCCGCCGGTACGGTCCCACGGGGCCAGTTCCAGCTCCTTCAGGTCCTGGACGAAAAAGGTGTCATAGATGGGAATCCCCTCGTTCGCCTGCCATTCGGCGTAGGTGTTGAGCCGGGTGACCCGCGGCGCCGATTTCTGTTGTTCCAGGGCCATGTACCTCCCTCCCTGTTTCTCTCTTGTCCCGTGTCCGTGCCGGTTGCGGCACCGTTCCTGCCTAGCGGTCCTTGACCCCCACCTGGAAGCCGACCCAACGTGCGATCAGGGCGAGCCCCGCGGTCATGGCAACGATGAACAGGCTGATGATTCCCGCCACCTCGCGCGCCGAACCGGTCGACGTGGTCATGTATTCCAGCGCCAGAAGCGAAAGCGTAACCGTTTCCCGGCTGGCCAGCAGCACGACGCTGCCGGTCGAACCCGCGGCGATGACGAAATTCAATATCCCCATCAGCACCAGGGTCGGCGCGATCAACGGCAGCCAGATCTTGAAGTAGGTATAGAACCAGCCGGCGCCGGCGATGCGCGCGGCCTCCTCCATGTCCTCGCCCATCTGCAGGAAGATGCTCTTGAACATCTGAATGCTGGTGAGCTTCCCCTGGAGGATGACGACGATGATCAAGATCCAGATCGTACCGTAGAGCCAATTCAGGCCGGGCGTGGCGGTGATCACCCAAAGAAGGCCCAAACCGGAAAGGATCCCCGGGATTCCGGCCGAGCCCCAGAAAATCGAATCGAGGATCAGTTTGCCCTTCCAGTTCCTGCGCACCAGGATATAGGCCACCATGGAGAACAGCAGTGGCGAGATGATGGCGGTGGATATCGACAGGATGAAGGTGGTCTGAAGCGCCCGGAAGAAGATCGGATCGGCCAACACCGTGTTCCAATGCGCCATCGTGTAGGTGGGCACCGCCTGGAAGAATCCCGCCCGCGTCATGAAACTGCCACCCAGCAAGGTCAGGACCGGCACGAGGGTCAGCAGGGCGACGACCAAGACCACGAACCCGAA
>JAHEKA010000357.1 GCA_024638585.1 Rhodospirillales bacterium | reverse complement strand
ACCGCCGCCTTTCCCGCCAGCAGGGCGGCGGCGGGATACAGCGGCAGCACGTAATGGGCAAGCTTGGTCGGGACCAGTTCGAAGGCGATCCAGGCGGGGATCAGCCAGGCCAGGCAGAACCGGGTGCCCGGCTCCGTCCGGTGCCGCCAGCCCCAGATCAAGCCGAAGGGCACCAAGATCACGCCGGGCCAGAACGACAGCGGGGCGAGCGCAAGATAGAAGCCCGGCGGGGCGCCATGGGATTCATGGCCCCCCAGCAGTTTTGGCAGCAGATCGCCGGTGACGGCGCCGGCGAAGAACCCGCCGCCTTGCAAGGCGATGGCAATGAACCAGGGCGCGGCAATGGCGAGGGCGAGGGCCGCCCCGCTGATCGGGCGCAGTTTGTGCCAAAGCCGGCCCGCCCCGCCTGCGCGCCGATCGGCGATCGCCAATGCCCCGATGGTTGCCGCGGCGACGAGGGGCACGACCGGACCCTTTATGAGGATGCCGGCGCCGAGCGCCGCCCAGAACAGGTAGGCGAGGGCCGCCGAGCCCCGCCCAGGCGGGCCGTCCCGGCTGTAGAGGCCCAGCAGCGCGCCCTGGGCCAACACGGTGCAGAGCAACAGCACCGCGTCGGTCTTGGCGATATGGGCCTCTACCACCGTGAGCAGCGCGCTTGCCAGGATCAGCGCGCCGATGAGCGCGGGGCCCGCACCAAAAACGGGCCGGGCAAGGGCGAACAGGGCGAGAATCGCCGCCGCCGCGCCGAGGGCCGAAGGCAGGCGATAGGCCCAGATCTCTTCTCCGTTCCCGCCCGCCGCGAGTCGCACCGATGCGGCCTGAAGCCAATGGATGCCGACGGGCTTCTTCTGCCGCGCCTGGTCCTGGAAACGGATGTTGATGTAATCGCCCGTTTCCAGCATTTGGCGCGTCGCCTGGGCGAAACGGGCCTCGTCCCGGTCGGTGACCGGTAGACTGGTCAAACCCGGCAGGAAAAGCGCCAGCGCAAGGACCGCGAGGAGGATGTAGGCGCGGGGCCCGCGGGCAAAAGAATCGAAGTCCATGGGCGCTGAGCCGGCAACCGTTCTGCGGGAGACGCTTTGCAAGGTGCGCCAGTCTAGCAAGTTTAGCCTTGAACAAGAATCATGGGCTCCCTAAAAATCCAGACTCATCCCCAGGAAATCGAAACCGCTTATGGCCCCGACCCTGTCCATCGTCGTTCCGGTCCACAATGAATCGGAAAACATCGCCCCCTTGGTGGAGGAAATCTTCGCCGCCCTTGAGGGCGGTCCGTCCTTTGAGGTGATCTACGTCAATGACGGCTCGGACGACGATACTGGCGAGAAGCTTGCCCAAGCGGCGGAACGGTTTCCGGCGCTCCGGGTGCTGCGCCATCGGGAGAGCTGCGGCCAATCGGCGGCGATTTGGACTGGGGGCCAGGCGGCGACAGGAACTTGGATTGTCACCCTCGACGGCGATGGCCAGAACGATCCCGCCGACATCCCTGCGCTGGTGGAGATCGCCATGGCGGCGGGAACAGACGGGCCGCTGCATATGGTGGCGGGGATCCGTCGCAAGCGGGAGGATAACTGGCTCCGGCGCCTGAGCTCGCGTGTCGCAAACAGCGTGCGTCAAGCGGTCCTCAAGGATGGGGTCCGCGATTCCGGGTGCGGGCTCAAGGTGATCCGGCGCGATGTCTTCCTCAAGCTGCCGTTCTTCGATCACATGCACCGGTTCCTGCCGGCGCTGATCATCCGGGGCGGCGGCGAACTTCGTTGCCAAGAGGTCAACCACCGCCCCAGGCTGCGCGGCACCTCCAATTACGGCCTGTTCGACCGTCTTTGGGTCGGGATCACCGATCTATTCGGGGTCGCCTGGCTGGCCCGCCGGGCCAAGCGGCCGGTGATCGAGTCCGGGCCGGGGGCCAAGCCATGAATCGCGTGAAACCCTATCTCAAGGGGCTTGCCGTGATCGCGGTACTGGTGGCGCTGGGCTATGCCGTCAAGGCGTTGGGATTGCACGAGATGCTGAATGAGGCCTGGATCGACAACCAGGTCCGGGACCAGGGGCTCAGCGGGGATGTCCTGTTCCTGGCGGCCGGCACCATCGCGACCGCGGCGGGCTTCCCGCGCCAGGCGGTGAGCTTTCTTGCGGGTTATGGCTTCGGCCTGGGCGAAGGCATCGTGCTGGCGTTGGGCGCCTCGGTGCTGGGCTGCGTGCTGGCGTTCTTCACATCGCGGTTTCTGGGCCGGTCGGTGATCGTCGGCTTGTTTCCCGATCGCATCCGCCGCTTGGATGCGTTTCTCCACGATCATCCGTTTTCCATGGCCCTGCTGGTGCGCCTGATGCCGGTGGGCTCCAACCTCGTCACCAACCTGGCGGCGGGCGTTTCCGGGGTGCGGGCGCTGCCGTTCTTCGCGGGCAGTGCCATCGGCTATATCCCCCAGACCGTGATCTTCGCCCTGCTGGGCAGCGGCATCCATCTCGACCCCGTCCTGCGGATCACTACCGGCGTGGTGCTGTTCCTGATCTCCGGCGCGCTGGGCATCTATCTGTTCCGCCGCTACCGTGCGAGCCGGGCCCTGGATTCCGATCTGGCCGGCGCGGTGCCCGCCGACGGCGCCCCGGGTGCGGGGCCGACATGACCAGGCCGGCGGTGGTCTTGCTGTCCGGCGGGTTGGATTCGGCGACCATTGCCGCCATCGCCCGGCGCGATGGGTACACGGTCTTTGCCTTGAGCTTCGACTACGGTCAGCGTCACGATGTGGAAATCCAAGCCGCCAGGCGCGTGGCGGCGGCCGCGGGCGCCAAACGCCATGTGGTTCTGCCGATCGACCTCAGAGCCTTCGGCGGCTCGGCCCTGACCGACGATATCCCGGTGCCCAAGGGCCGGTCGGAGGATGACATGGCGGCGGGCATTCCCGTCACCTATGTGCCGGCGCGCAACACCATCTTCCTGTCCCTGGCGCTGGCCTGGGCCGAAGTGCTGGGCACCGGCGATATCTTCATCGGCGTCAACGCGCGGGATTATTCGGGCTATCCCGATTGCCGGCCGGATTATCTTGCCGCTTTCCAGGCGATGGCCAACCTTGCCACCAAGGGGGCGGTCGAGGGGACCCTGCCGGTCACCATCCACAACCCGCTGATCGACCTGACCAAGGGGGAGATCATCACACTTGGCACCGGGCTCGGTGTGGATTATTCCCTCACCCGAAGCTGCTACGATCCGGACAGCCATGGCCGGGCCTGCGGGGCGTGCGATTCCTGTGCGTTGCGGCTTAAGGGTTTTGCCGAGGCGGGGTTTGCCGACCCCGCGCCGTATCAAGCGTGAGGAGACCTGCATCATGGACATGGTGAACCGCTATCGATCCACCCTGATTTACATCGCCCTGATCGTCGCGGTGAACTGGGGCTTCACGGTGGTGCCGCTGGTCAAGATGCCGGGCGGCGAGATGTGGCCGCCCATGTCCCTGGTGGTAGGCTTCATCTTCGTCGTGCGCGATTTCGCTCAGCGCGAGATCGGCCACAGGGTGCTGATCGCCATGCTGATCGGCGCGGCGCTGTCCTATGTGATGGCCAGCCCCTACGTGGCGATAGCCTCGGCGGCGGCATTCCTGGTGTCCGAACTGGCCGACTGGTTGGTCTACACCGTCACCAAGCGGCCCTTGTCCCAGCGCATCCTTTTTTCCAGCCTCATCGGCACGCCCATCGATTCGGTCGTGTTCCTCTATGGCATCG
>JAHEKA010000356.1 GCA_024638585.1 Rhodospirillales bacterium | reverse complement strand
GCCGTAAAAGCCGCGGCCGAAGGCAAGGATGTCGAGTTCGATTCCGAAACCAGCGTCGGCTACCTGCTGCGTGACACCTACCGTGCCTTCACCAAGATCCTTCAGGCGCGCATTTCGGCGCACGGGGTGACCATCGGCCAATGGTATTTCCTCCGCGTCCTGTGGGACGAGGACGGATTGACCCAGCGCGAGCTGTCCCAAAGGGTCGGTATGATGGAGCCGACAACGGTGACGGCGCTCAACGGCATGGAAAAGCGGGGCTATGTCAAGCGGGTCCGCAATACCGACGACAAGCGCAAGGTCAACATCTACCTGACCGACAGGGGCAAGGCGCTGCGCAACGTGCTGCTGCCCCATGCCATCGACGTGAACGTCCGTTCCGTCGCCGGCGTGCCTCAGGAAGACGTTGAGGCGGTCCGCCGCACCTTGCATGCCATGAAACAAAATCTCGAGGCGCTCGCGCTCTGAATCGCACGGGTTTCTTTGATCTCAGGAATAGGAGAGACACACGATGAGCACCGCTTCAGCGGGATCCAATGTTGACGCTTCCATCACCGGACTTCGGGTCCAGCTGGCCGCCCTCACGCGCCTCCTGCACAAGGAGGGGATCCTCACTTATTCCGGTCATGCCAGCGTGCGCATTCCCGGCCGAGATGCCTTCCTGATTCAGTCCATCAACGACAGCCGCGCCGGCATCGAGCCGGACAACTTCCTGGTCTGCGACCTTGATTGCAACGTGCTGGAAGGCCCGGCCGGCGACCGGCCGCCGCTTGAGGTATTCATCCATTCGGAGATCCTGCGCGCCCGCCCCGATTCGCAAGCCGTGGTCCATACCCATTCGGAACTGGCCGCCATGTTCACCATGCTGGAAGGGATCGAGCTTGCCCTGATGAAAAGCCATGCCCACCGCTGGGCGTCGGGCGTGCCGACCCATCCCGATCCATCCCACATCAAATCGTCGAAGCAGGGCAAGGAACTGGCCGATTCGCTCGGCGATCATTTCGGTGCGCTGATGCGGGCCCATGGCGGCGTGCTGGTGGCGGAAACCCTGCCGGCGCTGCTGGTGGATGCGGTCCATTTCGAGGAGAATGCCAAGGCCCATTACCAGGCCGCCACGGTCGGCAAGATCAACCCGTTGAGCCGCGAAGAGCTTGAGATGTTGGCGATCGAGAACAACAACCGCGAGCAGCACTGCTTCAAGCTGTGGAGCCATTATGTCGGCATGGGGTTCGAGGACGGCATCTTGCCCCGGGACTGGAATGAAAAGCTTTGGGACAGCGTCGATCCCAACGCGCAACCCTGAGTGTGGCCCTCAACAGGTAAGGCCGGAGGTCCAGCCATGAAGATCAAACCGCTTTCAAACGCTTTGGGCGCCGAGGTGACAGGGATCGACCTGCGCCAGCCCCAGGACCCAGATACCATAAAGGCGCTCCAGTCTGCGTTCGTCGAGAACCTGGTGCTGGTGGTCCGCGACCAGGAAGACCTTTCGCCCGAAGATCAGATGCGGTTTTGCGAATTCTTCGGGCCGCTGGGCGCGCGGGCGCGCCCCGCCGATGATCGGCCGGAAAAAGCGGACGCGCCGGCGGAGGTGATGTTCGTCTCCAACCGCAAGGAAGACGGGCGCTTCATCGGTTCCCTGCCGGAAGGGGAAATGCAGTTCCACATGGATCAGTGCTATACGGAACGTCCCGCCCGGGCCACCTGCCTTTATGGCATTGCCATCCCTGAAAAGGGGGGCGATACCGTGTTCGGAAACCTCTGCGCCGCCTACGAGGCGTTGCCGAAAGACCTTAAAGCGATCGTCGATTCAAGCCGGGCGCGTCATGTCTTCAGCTATGGGTCCACGTCGACCGATCAGGTCGACGACGCCGGGAAGACAACGGAATATGTCCAGCCCATGGCGGTGCTCCAGCCCGAAACCGGGCGCCCGTCGCTCTATGTCAGCCGCTTGATGACTCGCCAGATCACGGGGCTCGAGGATGCCGCCGCGCGCGAGGTTTTGGATCTCCTGTTCGACCACCAGGAACGTCCTGAGTTTCTCTATACCCATAAATGGCGGCGCGGAGACCTCGTGATCTGGGACAATCTGTGCACCGTCCATGCGCGCACCGATTTCGATCCTGCCCAAGACCGCCATCTGCGTCGTTTCACCGTCGCCGGCGCCCCACTCAAGGCGGCCTGAGCCATCCGCGTCTCTGGTTTCGCTTGCAAGAACGCGATCCCGACCAAAAAGGACCAACCGTCATGGCCGAAATCTCTCCGACCCGACCCAGCCTCGACGTGACCGACCGGGTCGTCATCGTCACCGGCGGCGCCACCGGAATCGGCAAGATTTATGCGACCCGGCTGGCCGAGGCCGGGGCCCGCGTGGTGCTGGCCGATATCGTCGATGATGCCAACAGGCAATTGGCCGATGAGTTGACGGCGGCGGGCCATCAGGTGATCGCCCAGACCACCGACGTCTCCGAACAGGCCCAGACCGAGGCCCTGGCCCAGGCGACCCTGGACAAATGGGGGCGGATCGACGGCTTGGTCAACAACGCATCGCTCATGGCGGTGCTGGGCCGCAAGCCGTGGTTCGAGATCCCCGCCGACGAATGGGACCGGGTGATGCAGGTCAATACCAAGGGGGTGTTCCTGTGCTGCCTTGCCGTCTATCCCCATATGAAGGCGCAAGGGGGCGGCAAGATCGTCAACATCGCCTCCTCCCGGGTGTTCGAGGGCGGCAAATGGCGGTTGCATTATTCCGCGTCCAAGGGCGCAGTCTGGGTGCTGACCCGGGCGCTCGCCCGCGAAGTGGGCGAGGACAATATCTGCGTCAATGCCGTGGCTCCCGGGTTCACCCTGTCGGAAACCCAGGTCGCCACCAGCACCAACGAGCACATGGCCAACCGCCAACAGTCCGACAAGTGCTTTAACCGGGACCAGATTCCCGACGACCTGGTGGGCGCGGTCATGTTTTTGCTGTCGGACGCGTCGAACTACATCACCGGCCAAACCATCAATGTCGACGGCGGGCGCTCGATGCATTGAGGCGGCGGCGCCTTATGGGGAAGCCGGGCGCGGGACCGGACCGGTGATGCGGTAGGTGAGCGTCGACTTGCTGAGGCCCGGATTGAACCAGAATAGGCAATAGCGGCGCGCCTCCTTGGCCCTGAACTGCCCCTCCGACGCCTTTCGGCCCTTGGTCACGACGACGAATCGGGTGGTGAGGCCGTCATGGTAATGGATGTCGAAATCGATCGGCCGATCGGCGCTGTATGTGAAGGCGAGGCGGTCCCCCGGATTGAGGTCGAAGCAGCGTTCGCGGAATTCGAAAGAGGCGAGCGGCACGGTCCCCGCCGCGGCACGCAGCTTGGCGACGTCGCCGGTGCCGGTGATCGGCTGGGAGAGGATCCACAGGCTCGCCACCGTATAGCCCACCATCAGGACCAGCAGAGGATACTGGCTGCGGAGCGCGGCCCGGGGGCTGTCGAACACCTTGAGTGCGGTGAAATGGGCGACGCCGACGGCGATCACATGGCCCGCGACGATGCTGACGACCGCCGCATTCCACACGAATTCGGCGCCGATCAGGCCGATATCGACCTTGTAGCCCGCGGTGCCGAACAGGTCCCAGCCGGTGCCGAAGGGATCGGAAATCAGCGGGATGACGTATTGGCCCGCCAACACCAGGTAGGAAAGATAATGGGCCAGGTGATAGGCGATGGCGATGGGGACCA
>JAHEKA010000355.1 GCA_024638585.1 Rhodospirillales bacterium | reverse complement strand
GCGGCCTCGGCCGCCGATGGGGCGATCTCCGCGCCCATCGATCTGGCGGCCTCGAGATTGTCTTGAGAGACGTCGAATGCCGTCACCTTGAGCCCCGCCTTGATCATGCGGTCAAGCAGGCCCCGGCCCATATCGCCGGTGCCGATCAGCGCAACGTGGTCGACCATTGGTTCCCCTCCTCCGGTTATTCGTTCTTTTTTCGCACCCCCTGGGGCGGGAGCCCAAGGTACCAGGGTTCCGGCTGCCCGGTAAATGGCGCTATGGTGGGCAACACGCCCGGGCAATCCATCGCGGGCGAAAACGGGAGACACGCATCATGCCCTTTACCAGTTGGCGCGGGTTGGTCGGCCTTGTCAAACCGACGCGGCGTCCGGGATCGCTCGAGGAGCTGGTCCGCATGTTGCCCGAAGGCGTCGGGCTGATCCCCTGCCTCCTCAACGTGCGCGGCGGCACGCTGGAGGAATTCAAGGCGGCGCCTCCGTTCTACGAGGAACAGGTGAAGATGCTGGCGGCGGACGGCGCCGACCTCATCATCTGTTCCGGCACGCCGCCCTTCATGCTGCTCGGCCGCAAGCGCGAGGCGGCCCTGGTGCGGGGCTGGGAGCGCAAGTACAAGACCAAGATCTTTTCCCAGGGCATGACCCATGCCAACGCGCTGCGCGCCCTCGGCGTGAAACGGTTCGTCGGTGCCAGCTATTCCGCTTTGCAGAACGAGATCGTCGTCAAATACATGACGCAAGCGGGCTTCGATATCGCCGACATGCGCCCCATAGAGGTGCCCTTCGACCAGGTCGGGCAGTTGTCCCCGGAACAGGTCTATGGCCACATCAAGAAGATGTGCGCGGGCGTCAAGCGCTTCGACGGCATCTACATCCAGGGCGGCGGCTGGCGCATGACGCCGATCATCGAGACGCTGGAGCGCGACCTCGGCGTGCCGGTGATGATCTCGTCCGCCGCCGATTGTTGGGAGATCCAGCACGCGCTGTCGATCCATGAGCCGGTGCAGGGGCTGGGCCGGCTGCTGGCCGAACTGCCCGCGCCAAAGCCGCCCTGGAAGTGACGTGAGCGCGGTCGAGGCAGACCCGGCGGCGCTGACCCGGCTGCTCGGCCGGGTGCGGCGCTGTCGCGAATGCGCGCACGCCCTGCCCCATGAACCCCGCCCGGTGCTGCGCGCGAGCACGACGGCGCGGCTGATGGTGGTCGGCCAGGCGCCGGGCACCCGGGTGCACGCGACCGGCATTCCCTTCAACGATCCTTCGGGGGATACTTTGCGCGCCTGGCTCGGCATCGACCGTGAGGTGTTCTACGACGAAACCCGCATCGCCATCGTGCCGACCGGGTTCTGCTATCCCGGCAAGGGCAAGTCAGGCGACGCCCCGCCGCGGCCGGAATGCGCGCCGCTGTGGCATCCCAAGCTCCGGCCCCTGTTGCCTAAGATCGAGCTGACGCTGCTGATCGGCGCCTATGCCCAGGCCTATTACCTGGGCGATGCGCGGGAGAAGACCCTGGCGGCGACGGTCCGCAAGTGGCGCGATTTCCTGCCCGATTTCCTGCCGACCCCGCATCCCAGCCCGCGCAACAAGCTGTGGCTCAAGAAGAATCCCTGGTTCGAGGCCGAGGTGGTGCCCGAACTGCGCGCCCGGGTCGCCCGCATCCTGGGTCTGTAAACTGCCTTATTTAAAGAATTCCTTAATTAAAGAAACATTTAAACAAAGCGTTTTTGCGCTTTATAAAGCTTAACCATTTGCAGCGCCGGGCAACTTGCACAGCCCGTTAACTTGACGTCCGCTTTTGACCCAACGCGGACTATACGGCCTCGGGCGGGGTTAGGCCTTCCCTCAAAAACCCGTTTGGATTAACGCAGCAACCAGACCGCTTGGGGTGGCGGGCCACTATTCCGCCGGTGCGGGAGCGGGATTGGCCTCACCTTTGCTGCGGCGTTGGCTGAGCCAAGTCTGCACCCGATCAAGATAGATATAGATCACGGGCGTCAGGTAAAGCGTCAACAATTGCGACAATATGAGCCCGCCAACCACCGCTATGCCCAGCGGGCGACGGGATTCGGCACCCGCACCGTGGCCGAGCGCGATCGGCAGCGAACCCATGATGGCGGCGAAGGTCGTCATCATGATGGGCCTGAAGCGCACGATGCAAGCGCGGTATATGGCGTCCCGTGGGCTTGCCTTGTCTTCCCGCTGGTTCACCAGCGCGAAGTCGATCATCATGATCGCGTTTTTCTTGACGATACCGATCAGCATGATGATGCCGACGAATGAAAATAGGTTCAGAGTTTCCCCGAATGCCATGAGCGTCAGCAACGCGCCGACACCCGCTGAGGGAAGGCCGGACAGTATGGTCAGCGGGTGGATGAAGCTTTCGTAAAGGATGCCAAGCACGAGATAAACCACCAGCATCGCCATCACGAGCAGGAGGCCCAAGCCTTGGAACGATTTCTGGAAGGCCTGGGCGGTGCCCTGGAAACTGGCCGTAATGGCGGCAGGTTTCTTGAGCTGGCTCTCCAGTTGACGGATGCGGTCGATCGCAGCGCCGAGCGATAGTTCGGAGCTGAGGTTGAAGGTGACCGTCACCGCCGGCAGCTGGCCCTGATGGTTGACGCTCAGTGGGCCGACACTGCGCGTGACCGTCGTGACTGCACTGAGCTGGACCAGATTGCCGCCTGCGCCGCGCACGTAAAGCTGCGACAGGGCCGTCGTGTCCTCGCGGAACTTGGGCGCCACCTCCAGGATCACCTTGTACTGTTCCGACGGCGTGTAGATGGTGGTGACTTCCTGGTCACCGTACGCACTGGCCAGAGCCAGCTCGATCTGTTCCACCGAAACGCCGACCGCCGCCGCCTTATTGCGGTCTATATGGACGATCAATTGCGGGCTCGCGATTTCGGCATCCGACGACACGTCGAGGAACCCGGGTTCTTGGGCGAGGGCTGTCTGGAACCGTTGGGCGACCTCGTAGATTTGGTCAAGGTCCAACCCCTGCAGGGTGTACTGGTAGGCGGCCTTTGATGTGCGGCCGCCGATGCGTATGGCCGGCGGATTGTTGATCCGCACCGACATCCCTGTGACGCGCCGGACCTTGCGGCGCAGCTCGCGAACCACGGTATGAATGTCCTTGCCACCGCGTTGCGCCTTGGGTTTGAGCTTCAGCACGAACTGGCCAGCATTGCTGCCACGGCGCGCGCCGCCCCCGCCGAGGCGTGACATATAGCCATCGATATTGGGGTCAGCGGCGAAGATTTTCGCGACTTCGGATTGATGGCGGACCATGTTTTCGAAGGAGGCGTCTTGGGCCCCCTGCGTGCTGACGTTGAGCCGCCCCGTGTCCTCGGCGGGCAGGAAATCCTTGGGGATTATGACGTACAGCCAGGCGGTCAGGAAAATGGTCCCGAAGAACACCATCAGAACGAAGAACTGGTGGCGCAGACACCAGATCAGACTTGTATCGTAAGCATGCAGCATGGCTTCGAAGCCACGTTCGGTCACGCGATAGAAGGCACTGGTGTTCGCCGCCGTGTGGGGCTTGATGTAACGCGAACACATCATCGGCGTAAGCGTAAGAGAAACGAAACCTGACACGATGATGGCGGCGACCACAGTAATCGCAAATTCATTCAGCAGCCGCCCCAGGATTCCGCCCATGAACATGACTGGAATAAACACCGCCGCCAGCGACAGGGTCATGGAGATAATAGTGAAGCTGATTTCCCGC
>JAHEKA010000354.1 GCA_024638585.1 Rhodospirillales bacterium | reverse complement strand
TCACACGTCCGGGGCCGTGGCGGTGCGCCTTCTTGTAGAGCCCGGGACTGAACACGGACATGTGGGCGCCCATTTCCGCGCCGGGAAATCGCATGAAAATGGCATGGCCGCCGGCGCCCCGGTCCGCAAAGGAATTGAGCCGATCCCAATGGCCAAGGTCGGGGAAGAAGTTGCCGACCCAATAGACACCGATGGCGGGTGCCCCCTCCTTGTCGTTCCGAATTTCCTGAGGTTCGGCGAAGATGTCGTCATCGCTGTCGATCTGTGGCCCCCCCTGGTAAGGATTATTGAAGAAGAAATCGGGATCCGGCACCACCGACATCGCGACCGGCAGATAGTTGTAATGCAGCAACCGGGCGGGCCGTTCGCCGCTCGCATTGTAGATCTGGTGGTGGAGATGGCGGGGGAGATGGAAGAGGCTCTTCTCCTCCCATTCGAAGGTTTGCCGTTCCCCGCCGCTTTCATTCCAAACGCTCGTCAATCCCTGGCCGTCGAGGACGTAGACGAGTTCGCCCACCGCGAGTTTCGTCGGCGGCGTCTCCTTGGCCGGTCCTATCTCCATGACCCGGGCCTCGGAAACACCCTCCATCCCCTTGAGATGAAGAAACGCGGCATGGGCCTGGCGATCCTCCCACCACGCCAATTCAACGCTTTTCAGATTCTCGACGTGATGGCCTTCGTACACCGGCACGCCGATGGAATGCATCCACTGGTCATAGACGCGCTGACGTCCCGCTCCGGATTTGCCTGCTGGTTTCTTAATGATCTCTCTCCGCCCCGTTCGATATTTTTTTCCGTTCGGCCCGGCCCGGCCGCCGCCCGATGCTAATCCGTGGCGCGGTCCAGTTCCTTCAGGATGGGGCTGTATTTCGTCGTATTGCCGGTGCGCGCTCCGCGGCCAATTTTGCCCGCCCGGCCCTTCAGTTTGGCTTTTTCAACAGCCAGGTCGATTCGATTGACCGACGGATCACGAAAGACATTCTTGGGATCCTCGCCTTTCTCGACCGCAGCCAAGGCGTCTTCCAGCATCTTCCGGTATAGGACCACGCCTTTGTCGGATCGCCCGAGGTGCTCCACCGAGCGGTCGGTGATCCGGCCCTGGGTGATCCAGGCGACAATGTCCTGGCCGCTGTTGTTGTCGAGGATGTCCCATTGCGGCAGCCCGGTGTTGTCCAGCTGCGGAACCGGCGCCGTGTAGTAGGGGATCTCTTCCGGGGCCTGCGGTTTGATCGGTACGCCGGATTCCGGCGTGAAGCAGCGGTACCACCAGTAGGCGGTGTTCTCGTCGTCCATGGGCACCCGGATCTGAAACGCCGGCGTATTGACGCTTCCGCTTTTCAGATAATTGGGGAAGACCACGGGATGCCCCACCGCCCAGTCTTCGTCGGCCTCGGTTTCGCCTTCCAGAATCCGCCGCTTGACGATGCCGTATTCGAACTCGTCAAAACCCACTTTCTGATGGGATTGGCGCTCGCGTTTTTTCTCCGGTGTCCCCAGTTTGTCCATGACGTAGTTGCGCATGTATTGGTGCAGCCATTCGACATGAACGGGATCAAGGGAGTTCTCCATGATCTGAAGCCAGTTGCAGGGGACGACGGCAAAGCACACCTCGCGCATCACCCCGTCCATCACGAACAGGTCCCAGGGCGGCAACACCGGCGCCGGATCCGGCCCCAGGTAACCGAAGAACATGCCCCCGGATTCCGCAACCTGATAGGCGGGGGTCGTAATGCTGTCTTTGAACCGGCCCTCAGGGTTTTCGGTGTCTTCGTAAGGCTGCTCCAGGCAGGTGCCGCGTTCGTCGAAAAGCCAGCCGTGATAGGGACAGCGCAGGCCGCATTTTTCGGGAATTCCATATACCAGAGACATGCTGCGGTGCGGGCAGCGCGCTGTGATCAGCCCGTAGGTCCCCGAAAGGTCGCGGTAAAGGACGAGATCCTCGCCGAGTAGCCTGATGGGCAGCGTATCGCGTTCCGTCATTTGCGAGGCTGCGGCAATGGGATGCCAATAGCGGCGCAGTAACTCACCCATGGGCGTGTCCAGTCCGACGCGGGTCAGGCGTTGGTTCTGTTCCTCAGAGAGCATGGCTCCCTCCCCATTGGATATTCGTTATGAATCGTTGGCCCATCCGGCTTGCTCCGGCACGGTGCATCGACTGCCAGCAGTCGATCATGCGAGCGCTTCGCTGGCCCGTGGGTGTTACGAGCAATGTTAAGACCAGTTTTCCCGGAGCACTAGTCGCTTTGTCATCCGCACCGATCGACGAACCGGCGTGGCGATATTTTGCTGGGATTCGAAAGGGGGGGAGGCGAGGCCGCCTCCTGCCCCTCCTAGCGGCACTGAGTGAAGTTGACAGGCCAAACATAAAGTATTGAAGTACGCTTCTGAGGGCATGAGGCTCAGGATAGAGAGCCGCCACCGCAGAAACCTGTGTCAGAAGACGGTGGTTGCCCCGGGGCGTCGGATGCGCGCCAAGCCTTGGGGAGGGACAAGAAGGTCTTGTGCAGGGAGCAGACGCAGTTCGTGCGGTCCGCGGGTCGAAAAGTGACCCCACCCCGCCACACAGCCTTTTCCTGGTTTCGGAATCGGCATCCCGGCCCCAAGAATTGGAGAGGAGACAATCATGAATCCGCAACGTGAGTTCAAGTTGGGCTCGGTCTTTGGCAGCCTTGCTCTACCCGTGGCCCTTGCGGTGACGGTGGCGGGCGCAGCGCCCGTTTTGGCGTTCGATGCGCAAAAGCATTTCCGGGGCCAGACGATGCGCCTGATCGTCGATTTCAAGCCTGGCGGCGGTACCGATACCCAGGCGCGATATTTCGCCAGGTACTGGGCGAAGTTCATACCCGGGAATCCCCGCATCAGGGTCAGCAATCTGTTTCCCAATCCTTCGGGCCGCAACTTCGTGTGGAAATCAAAGCCCGATGGACTGACTCTCGACTTTGTCGCATCGGCGAGTACCGGCAGGGAGTTTGTCGATCCCAACGCGAAATACGAAACCGCCAAATTCGTGCAGATCGGCACCCATGCAAAACGCGACGTGGTGCTGCTGGGGCGCGGGACTCTGCCTTACAACTCACTGCTTGAATCCAGGGGCAGCAAGGTGCCAATCCTTCTGGCGGAACCGGCCACTGCAGCCACTGATCTGGACGGAAAGCTGCTTGCGGTCGCCATGCTGAGCTACTGGTTCGACGCACCGTTGAAGATCGCTCCGGTAGCCCGCAGCGGTACGGCGGATTCCCTGCTGATGCTGGAGCGCGGCGACATCACCGGTTACATTGCGGGCAGCCAATGGTATGCGCTGCCGAAAATGCGCCCGGGCTGGTTCAAGTCGGGTTACCTCAAGCCGCTTGCTGATCTCGGCCATCCGGGCACCCCTGCGGTCGCCAACAGCGAAATCAAGATGCCTCTGCCCAACGTCTATACCTGGCTGAACGCGGAGCAGAAGAAGATCTGGGAGGGCATCATCCTTCCGGGCATCATCTACGGCAAGGGAATCATCGGGCCGCCGGGCCTGCCGGCCGATATCACCAAGGTGCTGCGCGGGGCTTACGAAAAGGCGACCAAAGACCCCAAATTCAAGGCCGGACTGGAGAAGATCCAGGGTCAGCCCGTCGTCTTCATCCACGGTGCCAAGATGCAGGAGATGCTTACTGACGCGACCGTTTCGTTCAAAAACGCGTTGCCGATGATCGATGGGCTGCGGCAAGAAATCTTCGCCCGCTTTTTCAAGGA
>JAHEKA010000353.1 GCA_024638585.1 Rhodospirillales bacterium | reverse complement strand
CGCCTGCACGATTTCGGGCGGGGTCGACATGATGCTTGTTATGAGGGCCTGGAGCTCGGTTCCCGGCATCGGCGTCAGCTCGAGATTGCGCTTGCGGACCTCCTCGAGGAATTTGGGATCTGTCATCGTGGCATCGAACGCCTTGCGCAGGAGGGCAACCCGGCTTTCCGGCACACGCGGCCCGGTGAGAATCGGCCGTCCCATGGCCTGCCGGGCGAAGATCAGGGTCAGGACCTTGCGGTCGCGGTCGTTCTTGGCAAGGTCCATGATCCAGGGCACGCCCTTCTTGGTGAGCTCCGGATGCTTGGAGGTCGAGAGCTGCAGCAAGATATTGACCTTCTTGTCCTTGAGCCAATGGGGATGGGTCGATTTCGCCGACGACCAGGACCAGCCGCAGCGCGCCTGCACCTCGCCGCGTTCCATGGCGACGTTGATGGCGGTGCCCGTCGGGTAACCCAAGACGATCTTCATGTTGGCTTTGGTCACGTTGTTCAGCGCCTTGGCGAACAGCGTGGTGTCGGAACCCGGCCCCGAAGCGCCGATGACGATCTTGTTGCGCAACAGCTTCTCGAGGGTGTCGATGCCGGTCGCCCTCCAGGCGACGCAGATGCTGACCTCGTTATTGGTGTTGCCGATCCAGTTGAACTTCGTGGGATCGAACTTGGCCCGCTTGTTGCCGAACAGGACCTCCATGGACACGCCGCGCGACACCATGCCGATGGCGCTGCCGTCTTGGGGCAGGACGTTATAGAGCTCGTTGGTCAGCCGCAGGCTGCCGGCGCCGGGCCGATTCTTGACCACGAATGACGGATTGCCCGGGATGTGATGGCCGAGGTGCCGCCCCACGGCCCGCGCATAGGCGTCATAGCCGCCGCCGACGCCGAATCCCACATGGAAAGTTAGCCGCCGGTTCTTATAAAATTCCGCGTCGGTTTCGGCCATCGCGGCGGACGGGATCCCCGTGCCGATGACGGCGCCCGCCAGGCCGGCGGCGGCGAAAAGTTGCAGATGCTTCATTTTCTTCTCCCTTCGGTTTGTCCGGCATCGATCGATACTCCCTGCTGCGCCTATTAGAACCCATTTACCGACCGTTCTGCCAGCCCTACCCCCCAATGCACCGCGTGGGTATCCCCATCCCCGCACCGGAAATGCGGACGCCGCGGGACGGCGCGTGCCTCCGGCTTCGCATTCAGCCCATGACAGGGTTAGGCGAAAGGCGCGCGGCAACCAAATGTCCGCATTTGACCCAAAGCCGACATCAAGCTCCCTGGCAAAATTTTGCCAACAGGTGTCTAATTCCGTTGCAGTTGCGCAACGGAAGGTGGGGAGGATGTCATGGACCAGCCTAAGGTCGACGCGAACCGGTCTGCGGTGAAGACCAAGACACATTCGTCTGCCTATGTGCCGCCCCTCCAACTCACGGAAGGGCAGCCGCCCCCCATCGCGGCACATGGCGGCCTTTCTTACATGTCCTTCGACCGGGACGGCGATGCGGGCACCGCCCAGGCGATCGAGGATGCGCTGGCCGAGATCGCCAAAGGCGAGGGCCAAAGGGTCATCGATATGCTGGATGCCGCGCCCCCCGGCCCGATCGAAACCAAATGGGGCCCGGGCTTCCGCAAATTCGAGGACTGCCTCGCCTATATCCGCGCGAACAACATGGAAGCCCCCGAGGGCGGCATCGTGGTGCCGATGCCCTATTCCGTCTACGAGCGCCCGACCTATTCGGTGGTCCGCTCGAATGCGCTGTGGCACGACCCGGCGCAAAAGGACAAGGCGCAGCTGTTGCGCAAGAACGAAGAGAACAACCAGTGCTACAACCTGTTTTTCCCGCAGATCTTGCGCGATGCGCGGCGCATCGGGGAATACTATGCCGGGCTTTCGCCCGACAGCGCCGAATGCATGGACAGGCTCGGCCTGTCGCTCGCCCATTTCGAATCCAAGTGCCAGAACTTTTACGATTCGGCCGAGGTGGAGCGCGTTTATTACCCGGAGATGGAAAAGCTGCTTCTGGATTTTTTCCCGGGCGCCACCGATGCGCTGGTCTTCAACCACGACGTCTTCAACAAGGATTATGAGGGCGACCGCTCCGAAGACCAGGCCGCCAAGAACCCCGGGGTCACCAACTACATCAATCGCGTGCACAACGATCTCAACGACAACAGCGGCCGGGTGCGCTGCCGCGAACTGCTGGTGAACAACCTCAGGAACTTCGGCCGCGAGCAGCACTACACGGAGGCCGAGGCGGACGCGAAGATGTCCCGGCGCTTCATGTCGATCAACCTCGCCAAGCCCATGGAGACCGTGGGGCAGTATCCCTTCGTCCTCTGCGCCTGGCCGTCCTTCGCCGACCAGCCCTATATCAACAATTACCGGATCTACGACGACCGCGTCGGCGAGACCACCCGCTTCACCTACAGTCCCGACCACGAGTGGTACTGGTTTCCCCAGCAGACGCCCAACGAGGTCTCGATGCTGAAGTGCTACGACAGTGTCACCGACGGCTCGGTTTCGCGCTGGTCGTTCCACACCGCCAGCTTCGATCCGACCGCGCCCGCCGATGCGCCCTGCCGCAAGAACATCGTGGTCCGATCATTCGTCTTTTTTTGATGAAACGAAAAGCCGCAACCGGGTGAGGCCAACCGGGAAAATTTCGCAGTCCCCGCCGACGGGGAAACGATATGCGAATGTGGGTCTCCGGCTATTCGCTGACGTCGACGGCGGGATTGGGCGTTCAACCCTGTGAACCCGATCTTCCCTTATGGCCCAAAGCCGACACAAACGCCGTCCCGTGGGCCTTGGTTAGCGCCGTCGCGTCCCTAGGCACGCAGCCATGCACCGAGGGCTGAATGAACGGTCTTCACGACCGTATGCCAGTCGCCAGCCTTGCCTTGCCTGAATAACCTGGCGCTTGGATACCAAGGACTGTCTTCTCTATCCAACAGCCAGCGCCAATCCGGAACGATCGGGAGCAATATCCACACAGGCTTCCCCATGGCGCCGGCAAGATGCGCAATGCTCGTATCGACGGAAATCACCAGATCCATCAACTCAATGACCGCTGCCGTTTCAACGAAATCCATTTGCGCCCCGAAATGATGAATATCGGTGCTTGATGCCAAGACCTGGGCATCGCGATCTCGCACCTCCCGGTGGAGGCTAAACCACTCAAATTCAGGATGAAGAAGTGCGCGCATCACATCGAAATCGATGCTGCGAAGATGGTCGGTTCCGTGCCGGGGATTGCCACTCCACGCGAGGCCTACCCGAGGCTTCGTTCTAGGTTCCAGTCTGCTCTGCCAAGCGACCACTTTATCCGGCTCACTTGAAATGTATCTGTCCGGTGCCGGGATGGTTGGAAGTTCAGTCCTGAAGGCCAGTGGCAGGCTCATCAAGGGGCAGTGGTAGTCAAACTCCGGCAAGGGATCGCCATTCTTCGCGAACAGTTGCGCAACGCCATCGAGATTCCGCAGCACCCCCAGCAGTGAGTTAGGGACATCTAGAAGAACGCGCGCGCCCAGATCCCTTACCAACATTGCGTAACGACAGAATTGCAAGGTGTCACCCAAGCCCTGTTCGAAATGCAGGAAGACGGTTTTTCCCGCCAGCGATTCGTTGCCGAGCCAAAGCGGTTGTGCGAGTTCGCGCCTATCCTTTTCTGACTGTGCCTCTTTCCAGCGCCATTCATACTCTTGCCAACCACGAGCAAAATCACCCATTAACAAATGGCACAG
>JAHEKA010000352.1 GCA_024638585.1 Rhodospirillales bacterium | reverse complement strand
ACGGCCCCGCCAATACCGTCACCGTCAGTGCCGCAGTTACGGCCCACGTTGATTCAAAGCTTGATCGAATTCGCGAAGCGCGTTTGAAGGGCTACGAAGGTGATGCGTGCGGCGACTGCGGCAATTTCACATTGGTGCGAAACGGGACCTGCCTCAAGTGTGATACCTGCGGTAGCACCAGTGGCTGTAGCTAGTCAGTAAGTACCTAGTGGTGTAGGTTCTCCCTGAAAACTGGGGGTGCTCTTTGGAGCACCCCCCTTTTTCTTATGCGCGGGGGTTTGTACACTCCCGCCGAAAGGGGATCCCACCATGGCCAATCGCATTGCCACTCGCCTGAAGGAGCTCGGCATCACCCTGCCCGAGCCCGCCAAATCGGTCGCCAACTACGTCCCGGTGGCCGAAGCCGGCGGCCTGCTGTTCGTCTCCGGCCAATTACCCCTCGCCGACGGCAAGGTGGTCTGGACCGGCCATGTGGGGGAGGAGCTCGACACGGAGGAAGGTGCCGAAGCCGCACGGCTCTGCGCCGTCAATATCCTGGCCCAGCTTTCGGGCGCGCTGGACGGCGATCTTGACCGCATTACCCGGGTGGTGCGGCTCGGCGGGTTCGTCGCCTCCGCCCCGGACTTCACCGCCCAACCCCAGGTGATCAACGGCGCCTCGGACCTGATGGTCGACGTCTTCGGCGATGCGGGCCGCCACGCCCGGGCCGCGGTCGGCGTCAATGTGCTGCCGCTGGACGCCGCGGTCGAGGTCGAGGGCCTGTTCCAAACCGGCTGAGCCGAAGGCGCGCGAGTCCCTAGTCGGCCAGGGCGCCCTCGATTGCCGTCACCAATCCGCTGTCATCCGGCGTCACCGCGGAGCCGAAGGTCGCCTTCAGCGCCCCATCCTTGCCGATCAGCAGCTTGTGGAAATTCCACTGGGGCACCGCATCCTCGCCGGCCTCCGCCTCGGCCCATTTGTAGAGCGGGTGGGCGGCCTCTCCCACCACCGGGTTCTTGGACGTCATCGGAAAATCGACGTGGTAGTTGGTGGCGCAGAACTCCTGAACCTCTGCTTCGGTGCCGGGCTCCTGACCGCCGAAGTCGTTGCAGGGCACACCGAGAACGACCAGCCCCTGGTCCCTGTAATTCTCCCACAGGGCCTGCAGGCCCGCGTATTGCGGCGTCAAACCGCATTTCGACGCGGTGTTGACGACCAGCACGGGATGACCCGCGAACCCGGCGAGATCAAGGGACTTGCCATCGATCGTGGTGAAGTTGAAGTCGTGAGCGGACATTGAGGTCTCCTTGCCTGATGGGGCGGAGGACGTCTCCAGCCCATGATCGGGGAACGATGATACCGCCTCTGAATGTGCGGCGCAGCCAGGGATGCGTGCCTATCGGAAACGCAGATGAGATCGAGCAATAAATTTCGTTATACACGCCGGCCGTTTTGGGGTGACTGGGAATGTCGCGCCGATTTCGTCGAGCCGGCGCGACCCACTGGACCCATTTGCCTCGGAGATCCGGCAATTCATGACAACGCCGGGCGAGAGAAACACAAGAAAAGGAACGTGAAATGAAGATCACCACCATGCTTATCTCCTCGATCTTTGCCCTGTCTTTGTTGGTGACGGGCGATGCACTGGCTGCCTCCGGCAAGGTCGACAAGGTCGAAAACGGCGGACGGCTTGTCACCATTGCGGGCACCAAGTACAAAGTGTCCGGCTCCCGGACCAAAGTCATGATCGGCGGCAAGAAGGCCAAGCGGAGCGCCATCAAGGTCGGCATGGAATGCAGTGCCGAAGGCAAAGGCACCGCCAAAATGATCACCTGCAAGTAGCTTTTTGGTTTCCTGAGTGACTTCCCGGGGCGGGCTCCGTGGCGTCCGCCCGTTTTTTTGGACTTTCCCGCCTGGGGGCAAGTCCGTTAGAGCCTGCGGGCCAGGCGCTTGAGGAGGACGACCGCGGGGCCCATGATCTCGGGATCGGCATCCTCCGAATACACGCCGTAGGCGGGATAGGTGAACACCGGCGCGCCCAGCTTGATGCTGAGCCGGCCGTCCGCCACCAGAGGCGCCACGATTCGCTTGGGAAAATAGCCCGTCGCCTCGTTCTCGAGAAAATAGCCGAGACCAAGGGTGCCAAGCTCCATGTGGATACCGGGGCGGACGGTCTCGGGGAAATTGAGGCTATGGTCACGCTGGAACTCCGGACCCCAATCGACATAGACGTAGTTCCGGCCCAAATCGCCCTTCCCGTCCGCCTCGCTGGAGACCAGGACGATTTCGTCCTCGAACAGTTTCTCGACCTTGATGCCCGGACGCATCTCCGGCGTATACATGACGCCGAGATCCATGACGCCTTCGGTCAGGCGCTGCATCAACACGCTGGAAAACCCGAACTGCGCGCGCACCGCCACCGGGTTGCTCTGGCGGGACATCGCCGCCAGCCAGTCGAGAAGGAATCCTTCCCACAGGCTGACCTGGGCACCCACCACCAGCGACCCCTGATAGTGGTCGGCCAGGCCGACCTCCAGCTGCGCCTGCTCCCACATGCGAATCAGGCCGAGCGCGTGACGCTGGAACCGGAGCCCCGCCGGCGTCGCCCTGGCGCCGGCACGATCGCGATCGAACAACTGCATCCCAAGCTGATCCTCAAGCGACCGGATGCGGGCACTGACGGTGGATTGAGTGACGTTCAGGCGGTCGGCGGCGGTGACGAAGCTGCCGGTTTCCATGATCGTCAGGAAGGTGCGTGCGAGTGATATGTCCAAAGCAGGCTCTGCGGAATCATGTCTTCGTGGGGCCGAATCCCGGCCAGAATATACATCGAAAATTTCGATACAAACAAACAAAAAATATCATTTTACAGATGTATGACGCGACCCTATATGAGCGTCACAGAGCGCGATCGACCAATCCGCTCGAAATGCATGAAGTGCGGCGATAGGTGCAACCCCCATGCCGCGCAGCCGCGGGCAGCAACGCCAAGCGGTCCCTGTCTGAGTGTTTCCCCGGGGCGGGAGGCCGGTGCAAGTCCGGATCCCGCCCTGGAGCCCCAAACCACCCTAGAACCGCGTAACCGAATATCAAACCGCCACCCATACTAAGGAAGATTCATATGACCGTTCAAACCGCGCCCATCGATACCCCTATCGAGGCCCCCACGTCGGAATTCATCAGCCCCGGCGACCGATTCGCGCCCACCCGCCCCAGCAAGTTCGCCTGGGCCGTCGGCGCCGTCCTGTTCGTCCTGTTCATTGCGTTCGTCATGAGCCAGTCCGCGACCATGATGGCCGGCCAGTAGACGAATTCGCCAAATTGCCTATCGCCCAGTAAGGGTGGTGGTCGGCGCCCGTGGCGGGTCCCTTAGGGGGCTTCGCCACGGGCGCTTTGGCGTCTGGCCCACCAGACGATACCCGACAGGGCGCCAAGCGCCAGCATCGCCGGTCCATAGATCGTGACAGCCGCATCGGGCCCGAAATGGCTGCGGTCGAGGACCCGGAAAAAGAACACGATCGATCCCCAGGCGCCGCGGTGGATGCCGGCCCCGCCGTAAAGCGGCAACATCCCTATCGTCCCGATCAACGCCACCAGCGCCGCGCAAGCCGCGCCCCGAATCGCTCCATTGCCGATCAAACCGAGCCCCTTGGCAGCCGCCGAAGCCGCAAGGCCATAGAGGAACAGGTAGATCGCGAGATGAACCAGGAAAAAACCGACGATTTCCACCCCGGCGGCGCCTGCGGGCCTCAACGCATCCC
>JAHEKA010000351.1 GCA_024638585.1 Rhodospirillales bacterium | reverse complement strand
GGTCGGCGATGCGGGCTTCGACCTCGCGGCTGAACACATCCTCGCCATAAGCCGCGGTCTTGCCGGAATTGGCCCGTGCCAGCGCATCGAGGATCTCGGGAGCGGCCCCCGCTGTGTTGTCGCTGCGGAAATCCATGGCAGGGTCCCGGCCGGTTGCATCAGCCCAAACGATGTGGGCGGCGGCAGTCTAACAGTTCGCCCTGTCAAAAAAAGCGCCCCGATGGGGGCGCTGATGAACTCTTGAGGGTATGGGGTAATTATTTCTTGCCGGCCGGGCGGCGTGGGAAACCGCAAGGGCGAGGCAAGGATCGGCCTGCTTCAGGCGGCAGCCGGCACCTGCTGGGGCCGCTTTCTGCGGCTCACCGCCACAAGAGCAACAAGCCCGGTGAGGAACAGCGGTAAGGCCGCCGGGATCGGCACGGCGGAAACGGCCGCGCCCTCCTCCAAGAACCGGAGCGGTCCGGTGACGTTGGTGCAAGCCGCGTTGTTGCAGGTTGCTTCCTGGCCCATGAAGACGTTGACCAGGCCACCGGCATTGGTCAACTGCTCGGCGAACATCACCATCAGGTTGGGGGACGACAGAAGGCTCGGAAAGCCGGCAAAGGGAACGGCGCTGATCGCCGTGTCGCCGCCGTTGATGACCGAACCGTAGATCGCGCCGGTCCGCGCCGAGCCGTTGGTTGTGGCGATGAACATATCGCTGAAGACGTTGGTGTCGGCGTCATAGACGAAGGATCCGGAGGCCGAGCCCCCGTCATTGAACGTCCAATCCTGTAAGGTCCAGGTCACCGGAATGGCCTTGGCCGGGGCGAAGACAGCGGCGAGCCCCAACATGAGGACGGCGCAACACATAATCAAACTGGTTCTCAAGTAACTCCTCATATCAGATCACCTTTTGGCTCTCCTTGTTGATGTGGATCGGTGGTTTTTTGTCCGTTTGGCACCGCGGAGATCTTCCCTGCTGTGCACTGCAACAATAGCCAGCGGCCCAAGGTCCAGGGTGTGATCAAGCTGTGTCTAAGCTGTGTCACGCGGGCGCGAGAGTTCCTGATGCCGTGCGTGTTGGACCAACTCATCCGCCGTGCGGCACGCCGGTCCGGGTAGCGCCGATGGGCGGAGGACGACACTCCAGCGGCAGTGGGGCGCGAAGCTCAGGCTTGGGCGTTTTTCAGGGTGAGCGCGGCGGCCGCCCCAAGGAGGGAGAGCGCCGACAGCATGCCGATGGCGAGTTCGAGGCCGAGGCTCATAAGGATCCCGGTCAGGCCGCCGAGGATAAGGAGAAGCACGCCTATGAGGGTGTTGCTGAGGGCCACATATTCGGCCTTGCGGTCGCCGCCCGCAATATCGACGACCTGGGTCTTGCGCCCGATCCGGACCCCGGAATGGGCAATACCGAGAATGAACAGGACGGCGGCGTAAAATACGAAGCTATCCTTTAGGCTCGGAAACAGTGTGAGAGATCCCAGGACCGCGAAGCCCAGCAGGGCGGCGATGCCGGCCGCGAGCGCCATGGTGAGCCGGCTGGAGGTGTCGGACAAAACACCCCAAAAGGTCGAGCTCAGCGCCGCGGCAAGCCCCGAAGCGATGACCAGCCACCCCAGCCCGTCGAGCGCGCTGCCCATCCCTTGCTGGGCGAGGCTGACATAGACCGGGCCGACGAGCGCCGTGGCGATCATCAAAGTCCGGGCGAGCAGGAATTTCTGTAGTTCACGGTCATCCAGCAGGATCCGCAACTGATCGCGGACCAGGTCGCCCAGCCCACGCCCGCCTTCGGTGGCGCCGGGGTGTTCGGGAATCAGATGGAAGGTCGCCGCGGCAGCGACCCAGCAGCATCCGGCAGCAACAATCAGGGCATAGAGCAGCCAGTCGGGGCGGCCCGCGGCCGGGCCAAGAACGAAATATAGTCCCACCGCGCTGGCCACAAGTCCCGAAGCGGTCGCAGCATAGCCACTGACCCGCCCACGCCGGCCTTTGGAAACCGTCTTGCCGAGGGTGTCTTTTGCCGCGATGGAGGCGATGCCGCGCGCCAGGCTGAAGACGACCAGCAGGCCGACAATGGTCCATCCCGCGGTCGTTCCGCGGACCCCGAGCAGGGCGATCAATCCCATCGCGATGATGCAAAGACCCTCGATCAGGCTGGCGGCAACCCAGAAACCCTTGCGCAGTGCAAAGCGCCGGATCACCCCGCCGACAAGGATCTGCGGCAACAGGGCCAGCGACTCACGGATCGGCACCAGGAGTCCCACCAGGAAGACGGGCGCGCCCACCGATCCCAGCAGCCAGGGCAGGACGACCTTGGCGTCGGCCAGCACATCGCCGCTCTTGCTGAGGGCCTGGGCGATGACCTGCAGGGTGAAGCATTGCGGCTCCTCCCGGCATTGACTGTCCGGAATGTCACGGCAAAGACGGGCGTCGTCCTCGCCGGTTGCCAGGTCGAACAAGATTTGGGAAAGGCCCTGGCCTTCGGAGAGCTCGGTGCGGGGAGGGGAGGAATTCGCCATGGGATGGGTACGGATCAGTCGGAATCGTCCGGCAGGGGGATAAGCTCGTCCTCGCCGGGTACGGCGCCGAATAGGCCCCGGCGCCAATCGTCCTTTGCCTGTTCGATCCGCCCTCGGGAGCTTGAGACGAAGTTCCACCAGACATGGCGCCTCCCTTCCAGGGGCGCGCCGCCAAGGACCATGACGCGGACGGGTCCATCGGCATGCAGCTCCGCATCGATGCTGTCCTTGAACACCGCCATTTGGGTCGCTTCGACCATTGTCTCATCCACCCGAATTCGGCCTTCGACGACATGCACCGCCCGTTCGCCAAGTGCGGCCGGCAGCGCCATGCTGCCGCCGGCAACCAGTGTCAGATCGCCGTAGAATATGGGGGACAGGCTCTCGACCGGGGAGGTCGCGCCCTCCAGCGTTCCGGCGATGACCTTAACTCGGCCGCCGTCCAGCTCGATCTCCGGCAGGGTCTCGGCCGGATGGTGGAAGAAGCCCGGCGCGGTCTCTTCCTGATCGAGGGGTAGGCCGACCCAGGACTGGATTCCGTGAAGTCTCGAGGCACTTGCGCGTTCTTCCTTTCCGGTGCGCTCAGAATGCACGATGCCACGCCCGGCGTTCATCCAGTTGACTGCACCGGGGCGTATCGGTTGCACGAATCCGAGGCTGTCGCGGTGGATGATCTCGCCCTCGAACAGATACGTGACCGTGGACAGGCCGATATGGGGGTGCGGACGGACGTCGATTCCCTGCCCGGGCCCGAAAGAGGCGGGGCCGACGTGATCGAAGAAGACGAACGGGCCGACTGCGCGCCGCCCGCTGTCGGGCAGCACCCGGCGCACCGAAAAGCCGCCGAGGTCACGCTCTTTTGCCGAGATGATCAGATCGATCGAAGGATCCATGGGAGATATGCTTTGACGTGTCGTGATCGGGTTCCGGGCAACAGAATATCTCAACAGGAGCCCTGTGGCAGTAGGGGAGACGCCAAACGCCATTTTGGCCTGGAAGCGTCTTCCGATTGATCGCTACACTCCCACCCCCTTGCAGATGTTACGCAGCGACGAGGCCTTTGGATCGATGAATTTTTCAGATTCGGAACACCCCGATGAACGGCCCGGGATCGCGCGCCCTACGGTCGACGTGCAAGGGCACGGTTCGGTTATACAGGCCGTTGTCGCGGTGCTGATCGCGCTCGGCGCGGTGGCGGCTGTCACGGGCCCCTCAGGCGCTGCGGATCCGCTGGAAATGGTCCGGATTCCG
>JAHEKA010000350.1 GCA_024638585.1 Rhodospirillales bacterium | reverse complement strand
CAGGTAGACCAGCAGCCAGCGGCCCTCATCGAGCCCCTCAATTGACGAGGCTGCCGGTGTGTCCTCGATATTGACGAACGGCTGCAGCAGTTCACCGTGATTGCTTCTGCCTTCGGGCCGGAACCCGGTGCCGGCGAAGTACAGCCAGGTTGCGAGCAGCAGCGGTCCGAAAAACACGAAAGCGATGAGAAAAAACTGGATCCGGCCGCGCCGGCCATCGTTTTTGGTCATGAGGAAAATTTCTTTTTTCGATAGTTCCAGGCGAGCAGCGCGGCAAGCACCGCGCCCATTGCAAACCACTGCACGGCATAGCCGAAGTGTTTGCCCGGACCGAACTCCGTGGGCGCCCAGTTGCGCAAGAAGCCATTGTCCTCCTGGTGGTCCATCAAGAGCACGAAGGACTGCACCTCGGCGCCGAGCGCGGCGGCGACTTCGTTGAGCGACGGGTAGACGGCGGCCTTGGGCCAGCTGTCGGACGGCCGGATGGCCGCACCCATCTTGTAGCCGGCTCTCGGCAGCGATCCGGCGCGGCCGCGCACCGTGACGCGCTCGGCGGGTACCGCTATAGAGGCGGTGTCGATCGGGCCCTGGCGTTTCTCGAGCCAGCCGCGGTTCACGAGCAGCACGGGCTCGTCCGGAGCCGTAAGCAACGGCGTCACGACATAGTAGCCATTGCGGCCGTTGACGATGATGTTCTCCAGCAGGAACTGGCGGTCATTGTCGTAACGGCCGTTGGCCTTCAGCCGCTGGTAGGGGCGAATCACAGCGCCGTGTCGCCACGAGGAGAAGCCGGACCTTGACCGGGCACTCGATCTAAGATAGGTGCCATGCGGATGTCCCGTGCACCGCCAAGGTCGCGGCACCCGGGATAGAGCATTCTCAACATCGATCACAGTAGGAACATTGCAGTGACTTCGTCCCTATCCACAACTCTCCGTTCCCTTCACGGCTTGTGCATGGCTTGTGCGCTGGTTTTGTTGGCGGGGTGTGCCGTCGACATAGATAAGGAACAGGATTTTCCGGAGTTCGAGTCCCGCGATTCATATCGTGAGCGGATTGAGGCCTTGGAAGGCGGCGATGAAAAGGTTTTCGGGGATCTGTCCCTCGGCGGTGACGAGAAGAAGCGGCGCGGCGCGGGGGAAAGCTTTTCCACCGTCAATTATTATCTGTGGCGCGCGACCTTGGAGACACTTGATCTCGGGCCGCTGGAAAGCGCCGATCCGTTCGGTGGTGTCATCATTACCGATTGGTTTTCCCTGGAAGAGGAGCCAGGCAGCCAGTACCGGGTCACCGCCTATATCCTGGGACGTGAACTGCGTACCGATAACATCAAGGTCGCCCTCTACGTCAAGAGGCAGGGCCAGGGCCCGGGCCAGGTGTCGACACGGCGCGGATCCAAGACGGCCGAAACCAAGCTGGAAAACGTGATTCTTGCCAAGGCGCGCGACATCCGCGCGAGCCAATTCCGCTAAACAGCGCACCCTGACCCGCGCCGGCGTCCAAGCGCGGTCGAAGCGCCGCCGCCCCCCAGCGGCGAACGGACCTTGCACCAATGCCCGCCCCGGGCCAAAATCCGCGCGGACAGGACGAAACCCCAACTCCGGGCACAGGTTTTATGCCGCGTTACAACGCCAAAGAACTCGAAGCCAAATGGCAGTCCGCCTGGACCGACGCCGACGCTTTCGCCACGCCTCGGCCCGGCGGCGGCAAGAAATGTTATGTGCTCGAAATGTTTCCTTATCCCTCGGGACACATCCATGTGGGCCATGTCCGGGTCTATACACTCGGTGATGTGATCGCGCGCTTCAAGCGTGCCCAGGGTTACGCCGTGCTGCACCCCATGGGCTGGGACGCCTTCGGCCTGCCGGCAGAGAACGCCGCCATCGAAAACAAGGTCCACCCGGCGAAATGGACCTATGAAAATATCGATCACATGCGCGGGCAGCTCAAATCCATGGGGCTCTCCATCGACTGGACGCGCGAGGTTACGACCTGCGATCCGGATTACTACCGGCACGAACAGAAGATGTTCCTGGATTTCCTGAGCGCCGGACTGGCCTATCGCCGGGAGTCCTGGGTCAACTGGGACCCGGTCGACCAAACGGTCTTGGCCAACGAACAGGTGATCGACGGCAAGGGCTGGCGCTCAGGGGCAGAGGTCGAAAAACGCAAATTAAATCAATGGTTTTTAAAGATTACGGCGTTTGCCGATAGCCTGCTGGAAGAGCTCGCACGGCTCGACGGCTGGCCCGAGCGGGTTCGCACCATGCAGGAGAACTGGATCGGCCGCTCGGAAGGCGCGCGGATCGCGTTTACCCTGGACGGTGCGCCCGACGGGGCCGGCGCCACCCTCGACGTGTTCACCACTCGCCCGGACACCTTGTTCGGTGCCGCATTCGTTGCGATTTCGCCAAATCACCCGCTGGCCGAGACCCTGGCTGCGGACGACGGCGATCTTCAGGACTTCATCGCCGAATGCAACCGGCTGGGCACATCCGAAGAGGCCATCGAAACCGCCGAGAAAAAGGGCTATTGCACCGGGGTCACAGCGCGCCACCCCTTCCAAGAGGGGGAGACCCTGCCACTCTATGTCGCCAACTTCGTGCTCATGGACTACGGCACCGGCGCCATTTTCGGCTGCCCCGCCCATGATCAACGCGACCTGGAATTCGCGCGCAAATACGACCTGCCGGTCCGCCCGGTGGTGCTTCCCGACGGCGTGGACGCGGCCGGCTTCGAGATCGGCGAAGAAGCCTATATCGGCGAGGGCCTTCACGCCAATTCCGAGTTCCTCGACGGACTCAACGTCATCGATGGCAAGCGCGAAGCGACCAGACGCCTCGCGGATTTGGGCCAAGGCGAGGCCCAGGTGACCTATCGGCTGCGCGATTGGGGCGTGTCACGCCAGCGCTATTGGGGCTGCCCCATTCCCATCATCTACTGCCCGGATTGCGGGCCGGTACCGGTGCCCGAAGCGGATCTGCCCGTCACCCTGCCGGAAGATGCGGATTTCGACTCCCCCGGCAATCCGCTCGCGCGCCACCCGACATGGAAGCACGCCCCTTGTCCCGCCTGCGGAAAGGACGCGGAACGCGAAACCGATACCTTCGACACCTTTTTCGAATCGTCGTGGTATTTCGCGCGCTATTGCAGCCCCCACGCATCGGAGCCGTTCGGCAAGGAAGAGGCGGGCTATTGGCTTCCCGTCGATCAATATGTCGGCGGCATCGAACATGCCGTGCTTCATCTCCTCTATTCCCGTTTCTTCACCCGGGCCATGAAAGCGTGCGGTTATTTGGAAATCGAGGAGCCTTTTGCCGGGCTTTTGACCCAGGGCATGGTGTGCCACGAGACCTATCGCGACACCGAGGGGCGCTGGCTGTTCCCGGAAGAAACCCGGCGCGAGAGCGGCGGCAAGATCGTCAAGTCCGACGATAGCAGTCCGGTCACGGTCGGTCGGTCGGAGAAGATGTCGAAATCCCACAAGAACGTGGTCGACCCCGAAACCATCATCGCCGCCTATGGCGCCGATACCATGCGGCTCTTCATCGTTTCCGATTCACCCCCCGGGCGGGACCTGGACTGGACCGAAGCCGGCGTCGACGGCGCCTGGCGCTATCTCAACCGGCTGTGGCGCATGATCACCGAATCCGACATCGCGCCTGTCGGTGGGGAAATGCCGGCCGGCGCCGCGGCGGAGCGTGCCGAAGGAGACGTGCTGGACGCGCGGCGGGCCATCCATAAAGCCATTCAAGAC
>JAHEKA010000349.1 GCA_024638585.1 Rhodospirillales bacterium | reverse complement strand
CCGTATTGCTCGAACATTTCGACCATCAGGTCGACATCCAGCTTTGCCGGATCGAGGTTGCGCTGCAGGGCATCGAGGTTGCGTTTCTCCCAATACTCGAACATTGAATTATAGAGTTGCGCCGCCCAGGCCACGCCGCCCTCCAGGAACCCGAATTTGAGCGTGGGGAAGCGTTGGGGCACGCCGCCGAAGAACAGCGCCCGGCAGAAGTAATCGCTGCCCTGGCCGAAGCTGCCCAGCGAATTGAACACGTAATTGGTGAGGGAGCCGTGGGTCGATCCGCGGCCGCGGAAGGAATTGTGGCAGGTGGGCGCGACGCCAAGCTCGACGCATTTCGCCCAGACCGGGTCATAGCGGTCGTCCACGTCCATCGCCGGGGTCGTCGGCACCATCGAATATTGCGCGAGGTCCGGCGCCGCGGCCACCACCTCGGGCGCGGGTGCCATGATCATCGTGTTCATGACGATCGCCTTGAGGCCGAGCTCCTTGACGACATAGTCCAGTTCGGCGATGGCTTCGTCCGGCTTGTGCATCGGGATCAGGGCCGCCGGGGTCAGGCGGTCGGATTCGCTTGCGAACATGTCGGCATACATGGTGTTCATGGCGCGATAGACGACCGGGCGGAGCTCGTCATCGCCGATGCGAAGCACCATCAGGGCGATGGTCCCGTAAACGGTGGAGAAATCGAGACCGGCATCGTCGAGGCGCTTGCGGAACAGCTTGGGCAGCATCCCGGTGACGCGGTCGATCGTGGCCGGGCCGGAATTGGCCGTCCAGACGGCGCGCCGGCTGGGTCCGCCGCCGCCGCTGGTCAGCATCTTTTCATAGCGTTGGGCGATCTCCGGCCCGCCAACCTGTTTGACGAAATCCAGGATGGCAAAGGTGGTCTCGATCATGTGGCCATCGGCATCGATGATGGGATGGTCGAGCTTGGCGCGGATCTCCGCACCCGTGACGCTGCTGTTGCCGGTCATTGAGGAGTCTCCCTGCCCGTGGTTTCGGTTGGCCGCTTGCCTTCATACTAAACCCAGAGGCTCCATCCATGAAGCCCGCGGTGGCATCGCGCGCGCCACCGGCCAACCGATCTTCAATAGATCGGCGCCAAGGGTGGTGGCGAAGCGGTGATTTCCGGTGCGCCGTGGGTTAACCTTAAGGCGACCCACATGACGGTGTAGCGGGCCATCGGCCGCCGATTGTCGCGGCGTAAGGGATTGGTAAGACTTCCGGTTCGGATCCGTCGGCCGGGGCGGTGGATCAACTGCGTGGGACGAGGAAGGGCGCGGGATGGCGATGCGCGAAATCCACAAGGACATAACGGCTCAACGCCCTGAATCCGCGTGCGCGCGGCCCAGGTCCGGGTTGCGCTTGCCTATGTCCAAGGGGCGGGCGATGCGGCGGCGGGCGGCGTTTGCCGGCTTCGGCGCGCTTCTCGGCTGCGTTCTCGTTCTCGGTCCGGGCGTGACCCTTCGCGGTCCTTCAACCGCTTCGCTTGATTCTGCTTCCGCGCCGGACGGTGTCGTCCTGGGGCTCGAATACGCCAAGGCCCTTGCGGAAAGTCGACGGTTGAGGAGACTGCGCCGGAAACGGGCCGCCCAACGCAAGGCGGCGGAGCGGCGCCAACAGGAAGCCGATAAGAAATTACTGGAGAACAGGATCGAAACCCTGCCCGCGAACTGCGCCTTCGATTCATTTGCGTCCTTTTCCAGCCCGACAGAGGTCCATGTCTGCGGCGCGTTCTACTACCTGCCTTACGAAGAGGACGGGGTCAGCGGCTTCGAGGGTTATCCCATCGGCTTCGGCCGCGACGCCTTCGAAAAGGCGAAGGCGCGCCGGGACAAGGCCAGGAACAAGCGCCTGGCGGAAGCCCGGAAGCAATTGAACGCCGGGCGGAAAGGGTCGCTCTCCACCGATTGCGCTTACGATTCCTTCGCTTCTTTCACGGTGCGGACCAACGTCTATACCTGCGGCGGCGTCCAGTTCAGGCAGGTTCAGGAAAACGGCAAGACCGTGTTCGACCGCCGCGGCGTCGTCAACGCGAAAACCAAACAGGAGCTCGCACGCCGGGCCCAGGCACAGGCCAAGCGCCGTGCGAAAGCGGGCAAAGGGGCGCAGGGAGAGCGGCGGACCATCCTGCCCGCGGGCTGCGCCTACGATTCCTATGCGTCGTTCTTCACCTCTTCCAACGTCTATGACTGTGACGGCGTTCGCTATCGCCAGAACCTTGGCGCCGGGGCCGAAAGCTTCGATCAAGTCGGCTTCTAGAATTTTCGTATTCCTCTTCCCTTGAGGCCCCGATGCGGGCCGCCGATGTTGCGCGGGGGCGTGATCCCCGCGGCCGGTCATTCGAATTCGCCTGTGAGATAGAGGCGGTGTATTCTCGGCACCGCCGCGGCGCGATCACGGTGCGCCTGCCCCGGCAATCGGTGCAGGCTACGACAGGGACGGAGAAGAATGGCGGATGACCAAATCAGGTGCGTGAACGAAGCCTGGGCCGACCTGCGTGAGTTCGTGCGTCAGGCGGAAGCCGCGGGTGAACTGGTGAAAGTCGAAGGCGCGGATCCCAACCTGGAAATAGGGGCGATCTACGAACTGAGCCACGAGCAATTTTATCCGCCGGTCCTCATGTTCGAATCCATCAAGGACGTCGATCCCGCTTTCCGGGTGCTCTGCAACGTGCGGACCGCCCATTTCCTGGTGGGCGACATCAGCCTGGAGGCGCTGAAGGCGTTCCGCGGTCGCCCCAACGAGAGGAAAGAGCCGATCCCGCCCCGGGTGGTGAATACCGGGCCCCTGCTGGAGAACGTCTTCCGCGGGGAGGATGTCGATGTGAATAAATTCCCCCCGGTGGTTTGGCACGCCGGCGACGGCGGGCGGTATATCGGCACGGAATGCTGCGTCATCACCAAGGATCCGGACAGCGACTGGGTGAATATCGGAACCTATCGCGTGATGATCCATGACCGGAAGACCCTTGGCGTGTTCATAGAACCCGGCAAGCAGGGCGACGTTATCCGGCGCAAGTACTGGGATCGGGGCGAGGCGTGCCCGATGGCCGTGGCGGTCGGCCAGGCGCCGGTTCTGGGCGCCGTGGCGTTGACCTCCATCGCGGCGGGGGTGTCCGAATATGCGGTCGCCGGCGCCAGGATTGGCCGGCCGCTTGACGTGGTGGCGGGGGAGGCGACGCAGCTCCCGCTGCCGGCGGATGCCGAGATCGTGTTCGAAGGACATATGCCGCCCCCGGATGAGCAAAGTGCCGAGGAGGGGCCCTTCGGGGAATGGCCCGGCTACTATGCGTCTGACGGTCCTCAGCCGGTGCTGAGGGTGGAGGCGATGTATCATCGCGACGACGCCATCCTGGTGGGCGCCGCGCCGACGAAGCCGACCTATCCGGGACGCCAAGTCAAAATCTCCTCCCTCGCCAACCTATGGGATGCGTTGGAATCGGCCGGCGTGCCGGAGGTGCGCGGCGTGTGGAACCTGCTGGGGGGCGGCTACCGGATGATCCTGGTGATTTCCATCAAACAGTTGCATGCCGGGCACGCCAAGATGGCGGCGATGGTCGCCGCGGGTTGCGGCGCGTCCTACATGGTGCGATTGATCGTCGTGGTGGACGAGGACATCGATATCACCAATCCGGCGGAGGTCATGTGGGCGATGGCGACACGCTGGGACCCCAAGACCCAGACCGACATCATCGACGATTGCTGGACCGGCTACATCGACCCGCGCCTGCCGCCGGAAAAGCGCACGGCCGAAAACAACG
>JAHEKA010000348.1 GCA_024638585.1 Rhodospirillales bacterium | reverse complement strand
TTGCGCAGCTGCGCCATGCGGATCTGATGCTCCCAATCGTTGTAATAGGCCCGGTTGTTGTACATCACGATCAGCATCGGGAAATTATGCTTTGCGGCGATCCACAAGGCACCGGCGTCGAACATCAGATCGCCGTCCGGCTGGATATCGATCACCAATCTTCCCTTGTCCCTGTGCCCCAGCGCGGCGCCGAGGGACAGGCCGATCTGGGTCGAGGTGCCGAGCGACTTGCCGGGATGGCGGTAATGGGCATCGAAATCCCAAATCCGCCGCGCCCAGTCCTCCAGCGCCCCCGCCGTGAGAACCCAGTCTTCGTTCTTGATGACCTCCCAAATCTCGTTCGCCAGCACCGCATGGGGAATCGGGCTCAGGCCCCGCATCTTGGGATCCCGCCCCGCCTTGCGCCACTCAGCTCGCTTCTTGTTGTGCAGCCTGGCAATGCTGTCACCACGGGACCTGATGCGTTTCTTGGTGGCGGCGCTCTTGTTGATCAGGCGGCGGCATGCCGCGGTCAACATCGGGATAGCAAGATCGGTGTCACCGATGATACGCAGATCGAACGGCATCAACCGCTGATAGTCGAGCGACCAACTTGAAATCTTCAGCTCACCGAAGCCGATATCGACGAATTTACAGCCCGCCGCCGTCTTGCGCTTGAGCGTCCGGGTGGTGGATACGAGTCGCGTGGTCGGCCGCTCCCAGTCTTCGACATCAAGCCCGACGACCAGGTCGGTCTTCGCCCAAATCTCATCGATCATCGAGACATTGAGGGGATGCACGCCGGGAAAATTGGTCCGCGCGTCGAGGTCGTAAACCGCGGCTTGGACGGTATCGGCCAGCTTGACCAGCGCGTTGTAGCCTTCCTCGCTGCGCCCGGAATATTCCGCCAGAAGCACCGGATTCTTGGCCTTGACCAAGAGCTCGGCCGCTTTTTCGATCTGATCGGGATCCGGGGCCATGCGGGCCGGAACCTTGACCGCGGATTTGGGCGGCAGGGCGACCTTGTGGTCCAACGGCTCTTCTTGAAGCCAGGCGTCGTAGCACATGTAGATGGGGCCCTGGGGATGGGTCATCATCACCGAATAGGCACGGGCGAAGGCCTCGGGCACACCATCCACGGTGGCCGGTTGGTAATCGAACTTGGTGTATTCGCGGATCGCCGCACCCTGCCCATTGGCGGTGTGGATCCAGTCGATCTTGGGGCGGCGCTTGGTTTCATTCAACGGCCCTGTGGCGCCGATGATGAAGATCGGCGCGCGATCGATATAGGCGTAGTAGATCGCCATATTGGAATGCAATAGGCCGACGAGGTTATGGACGATGGCGATCATCGGTTTGCCCGTGGCACGGGCGTAACCGTGGGCGATCTGCACCGCGGTTTCCTCATGAGTGCAGAGCATCATGTGGGGATAATTGCCGCCATAATTGACGATCGAATCATGAAGACCGCGGTAACTCGCACCCGGATTCAGTGATGCATACGGCAGGTCGTACATGTGCATCATGTCGACGATCACGTCCGAATTGTACGATCCGGCGCCGGCGCGCTTCACCCGTGGTTTCCTCGGCACGGGAATCGGTTTCCTGAAAGTTTTTTTCCTTTTAGACGTTCCCGTTGCTGGTCTTCTCGCCATCGCCCTTCTTCGCTCCTCTCGCTCAACTTGATTCGGGTCGCGCCCAACGGCGACCTACATTCAATAACCCGCCAGCCCCCAAGGGCAGACGGAGCAATTTCAATTCCTGTGCGGGAAAGCGTGCCTGGCCGCAGCGAAATTGCTACTGGCGCAGCGGTGGTGTCTTCGCCTCCCACACCAACCCCAAGCGGTAATCCGGACTCAATAACGCCAACAAAACTCCGGGCCGCCTGGGCGAATTTTTTAGGGCCCCAGCGGGGCCCTTCATTGGACGGTCTCTCGCGATGCCGTCGTGCCAGCGCACTGTGGCAGGGCCGGCACCAACTTGCAAGAAATTTGAGGTCCGAAACCGCGTCATTCGGCGGCTCCGGACCTCACGATACAAACTCAACCGCAGTCGATTTTCAACGCCCGCTGCGCGCCCTTCACGGTGAAGGTGCAACTCATGCCCGTCTTGAGCACTTTGCGCTTCACCTTCTTGCCGCCGACGGTGATCTTGGTCTTGCCGCCGACCCGCAGCTTGCCCTTGGCGCCACCGCCCGACCAGCTGACCCTGCGGCCACCGCGCCGAACCCGGGTGATCTTGCCCTTGTGGACATAGGTCTTCACCACGGCCTTGGAGATGGAAATGTTATTGGTCTTGGAAATGGCATCGCGGGCGTGGGCGATCACGTCCTTGGGTAGGGCATAAAGCCCCGCCAACAGTTTCTGAACGTCCTTGCCGGACACCGGATTGAGGGGCAACCGCCCTTTCTTCGATTCCGCGATGAACGCTTTGTCCTTCATCGTCGCATCGAAGGCGGCGCGCAGCACCGCCACACGGTCCGCAGGCACCTTGGGCCCGACGACAAACGGCCGTCCCATGGTAAGCGCCGAAAGGATCAGTTCCAGGGCCTGGCGGTCCTTCTTGTCTGTGATGAACGAGGTGATCAACGGCACATCCATCAAATCCTTATGCGGTGCCAGAGCGATTTGGATGGGGAACACGACCTTCTTTTCGTCCACCCATTTCTTGCGGGTCGCCAGAACCGATGACCAGGACCAGGCGCAGCGGCCGTGGACCTCGCCTCGTTCCATCGCCAGGTTGATGTCGACACCGCCCGGATAACCGGAAATCAGGCGCAGTTGGGTGCCCATCAAGTTGTTGAGCATCATCGCCTGTGTGTCGGTTCCGGCGCCGACCCCGGTGCCGCCGACAATCGGGCTCTTGTTGAACAGGTCATCCACCGTCTTGATGGGTGAGGTGTGCCAGAACGCACAAGTGCTGGTTTCCTGGTTGGACGATCCGATCCAATGGAACTTGTTGGCGTTGAACTTCGCTTTGGGATTGCCCGTCAGATGCTCAAGCGGCACCGTGCGGCCAACCGTGGCGATGTTGGTGCCGTCCTGCCTGAAGGTCGTATAAAGCGAATTGGCAAGGCGCATGCTGCCCGCGCCGGTGTAATTCTTTGCGGTGAACCTGGGTTTTCCAGGAATATGCTTGCCCATGTGGCGCGCCAAGGTCCGCGCATAGCGGTCGTACCCGCCCCCGGCGGAGTAGCCGATATACATGCTCATCCGCTTGCCTTTGTAAAAATCCTTGGCCGATTGGGCCTCGGCCGCCGACCCGGCGGCCACTATCGTGAGCGCGCCGATGGACGCCGCTCCAATTCCAGTCTGTATGAATTTCCAATTCATTTTGACCTGCTCCCGTAGGTGTTGACTGTCCCCTTAAGGGTCTACTTATTGCTTACTTAGCACCCTGTTGAAACCAGGGCGCTCCCTATGACCGGCAGACTACCCTCGCCACCGCCCGGGTTCAAGGATTGGGCCGGCTGCAAACGAGCGATAGGTCCGGGGTCAATGGCCGGTGGCGGGCGGTCCCAAGGCCTGGACCAGGGCCGCCGCAAAGAGACCGGTCAAAGGCGGAATGGCTACAGAGGAAATCAACCGGAGCGCCGTAAACCGGCCGCCCATCATGGGAATTTCGAACATTAGGATGCGGTGCACGCCGAAGGTCGATGCCGTGGTCAGCAGAGCGATCAGGGCGGGCACCCCGGCGCCCGCTTTCAACAAAGCCAGAACCAGCGGCATGATCACCAAGGGGCCGCCCGGGAAGAACGGTCCGACGACACAGCCGATGACGATGCCGCGC
>JAHEKA010000347.1:2124-3769 GCA_024638585.1 Rhodospirillales bacterium | reverse complement strand
CTTTGTGCTGCTCTGACATGCCTGACGGTCAAAAGCCTGCCATCCCCGGCCCGCCAATGGCGGCGGCAAATCGGTGCCTTGTGCGTAAAAGATAGTGCGTTAGAGTCTCATTGCGGAGTGTCGTGAATTGAGGGACTAAAGCTATGCGTATTGCAGACTATCTTGGCAAGGTATTGGGTGTTGTCGCGGTTGTCGGGCTCCTCGGTCTGGCGGGTTGCGGCGAAGAAGGTGCCGGTGAAAAAGCGGGTAAGAAGCTGGACAAGGCGGGCCAGGAGTTGGGCAAGTCCGTTGATGATATGAAAAAGAAGCTCGGGAATTAGCCGGACGGCCCCTGAGGTCGAAAAAAGAGCCCGCGCTTTCGCTAGCGCGGGCTCCAGCTTTACGGCTTGGTTTGTAAGGATTAGAAGCCGATCTCGACCCTCCGGTTGCGTGGTTCGCGGACCCCGTCGCTGGTGGCCACGAGGGGTGATCCTTCGCCACGGGCGACCGTTGCAATATTGCCGGCTGCGAAACCGAGCTTCACCAACGCGGCTTTGACCCTGTTCGCGCGGCGCTGGGAAAGCCACAGATTGTACTTCGCGTCGCCGGAACGGTCCGCATGTCCGGCCAGGTTGACCCGCCCAAAACCCCGGCGCTTGGCATAGGCCACCGCCGTCTCGATGACTTTTTGGGCATCGGTACGGATGGCCGAGGCGTTCCAATCAAAGAACACGATGAACGAACGCGGCGGCGGCGGCGGTGCCGGCTTCGGCTTCGGCTTGGCGACCGGCTTGGGCGGCGGCGGTGGCGCGGCGACAGGAGGTTTCCAAGCGGCGATGCCCTTCTCGAAGGCCCGTTTGCATTTGCCGATGCATTTCTTGTCTTTTTCGGCAACGGCCCAGAGCCAGCAATCGAATCCGGTCTGTGCCTTGGAGGCCGCCTTGGGGTTTTGTTCCCTGAAGCCGCCATTGAGGGCGGCCATGAGGCGGGCATGTGCGGCCCTCAGTTCCCTCCGCGCGCTCGACGGCAGCTTCTTCACCTTGGCCGGATCGTCGGGAAGGACGTTCTTGCCCTGATCCGCGGCCCGTGCCTTCACGGCAAACTTGTCGTGGGAGTAATAGTATTGGACCCGAGCCAGGGCGAAATAGTCTTTGCTCAGGGCTTCGGTGAATTTGGAAGCGTGTGCGGCCTCGGCAAGGACCACGAGGCCAAACGCCAATGAGATAAGTGAAATTGCAAGAACTCGTTTCAAGCCAATCATAGCGATCGCACCCCCGTTCTTATTGTGAAGATTCTCCGAGTGTCGGTCTCCGCATAAGCTCTAGCACATGCGTGTGCTCGGTTCTATCGCGGCTCGGCGCGTATCAATAGCAGTCGTGGTTCCGCACTTGCTTGCGGGCGCACCCTCCGTCACGGCACCATCCGCTTCAGCCGGAGCGCGTCGGAGACCACGGGGACCGAGCTGGCCGCCATGGTGGCGGCGGCCATGATCGGGCGCCAACGATCCCATTCAGCGTTGCGGGCCTGCGCCCGCCTGAGCGGCGGAAGACGGTTGCCGCTACGAGAGCGCGTTGTAGACCGCGGCGACTGCCCAAACGATCAGGCCGGCCAGGATGCTCCAACCGGCCAGGCCGAGGAAGAACCCCGTCCAGTGCATGGTCCAATT
>JAHEKA010000347.1:0-2024 GCA_024638585.1 Rhodospirillales bacterium | reverse complement strand
AAGACGGTTGCCGCTACGAGAGCGCGTTGTAGACCGCGGCGACTGCCCAAACGATCAGGCCGGCCAGGATGCTCCAACCGGCCAGGCCGAGGAAGAACCCCGTCCAGTGCATGGTCCAATTCAGCCCTCCGAGGTCGGCGTGCAGCATATGGCCGCTCATCCCCATCATGGCGCTGGGAACGGTGACGACCAGTAAACTGCAGATGAGCCAGACGATGGCGAAAACGATTGCGGTCGCGAGTCCAAGCTTGAATGCGTCGAGTTTCATCACATCCTCCTTCATTGAAACGTTGGGCGAGAGGTCCCGCCCTCTGGGGTCAACTAATGGAACGGTGATTGCTGCGCAGAAACAGGCGTTCGCCCACGAAGGTGATCGCAATGCCCGCGCCGGTCAGGCTCAAGCTGCCCTCGGCGTAATGCGGTGACCTTTCGTCTTCCGTGATATTAAGAGCCTTTCGCTCTTAGGATCCATTGTGCCGTATCTCCTGGCGCGGCCAAGCACCGAATGGGGTTACGTCACCTCGATCCATGTCGACATGCCGCCCGCGTGATGCTCCAGCATGTGGCAGTGGAACAGCCACTTGCCGGGCGCATCGGCGACGAAGGCGATGGAGACGCGCTCGTCCGCCTGCACCAGTTCCGTATCGCGCCACGGTGAGACGTCGATGGCGCGGCCATTCCGCCTCACCACCCGGAAGTGGGCGCCATGTAGGTGCATCGCATGGGGCCAGCGGTTGGCGTTGTTCATGTCGATGCGAACGGTTTGGCCCCGGCGCACGGTGACCAGAGGCCTGTCGGAAGGTCCGGCGACGCCGTTGAAGGCCCACACCTTGCCCTGAGCCATCATTCCCCGCATGCCGTGCATGCGCCCGCCCATCATGCCACCCATCATGCCACCCATGGCGCCACCCTCCATGCGCAGGGGGGCGACGACGGCTTGTCTCAGGGAAAGCGGGCCGGGCAGGGGGTTGGCGGCCAGCCTCTTGGGCCGGCCAAGCGGCGCCCGGCGTCGGGCGGCGCCTGGCGCGGTCTTGATGGTGGCGATGTCGATCTCCTGGCGCGGGAAGATCGCCCGCACCGGAACAGTGGTGTCCGGCTTGCCGGTCACGTCTACCAAGAGATCGGCGCGCTGTCCCGGCGCCAGCCACAGGGTTCCCGATTTCAGCTGCCAGGGCTCGATCGACTGGCCGTCGAGGGCGATGACCCAGGGGCTGAGCCCCGGGAAGGTGAGGTTGAAGATGCGCGCATTGGCCGCATTGAGAAGCCTGAGACGCAGGCGTTCGCCGGCCCGCGCCTCGAACACCGGTCCCGGTTTCCCGTTCACCGTGACCCAATTGCCGAGGCGCCCGGCATGGGCCCAGTCGGGCATGGCGCCGAAACTCCGGCTGTCGATTTGGCGCTCACTGTCGAGGCGCCAATCATCGATGACGAAGGCGAGGTCCTGGTCGGCTTCCGGCGGTTCCGTTTCCTCGACCACCAGCATGCCGTAGAGACCGCGGGCCATCTGCTCCCACGACCGGTTGTGGGAGTGATACCAATAGGTGCCTGCGTCCCGAAGCTTGAAGCGGTAATCGAAATTCCCCCCGCTGGGAACGGCGGATTGGGTCAGGCCGCTGACGCCGTCCATGGCGTTGGGAAGGCGGATCCCGTGCCAGTGGATTGAGGTCCCCTGGGCGATGCCGTTGCGCAAGCGGACGCGCAATTCTTCCCCCTGTCGGAAGCGCAGGAGAGGTCCGCCGGCGACCCCGTTGTAGCCCCAAATGGCGGTTTCCGGGTTGCCCGGTCCCAGCAACTTGGCCGTTCCTTGGCGCGCATGGAGGACCGTATCCCCCGGTGCGGCCAGAGCCACAGTTGGAAAGAACGGTGCCGCGGCAAAGGCAGCGCCTGCCTTGAGGAAGGTTCTCCGATCTATGAATGAGTTCGTCATGGGTATCTCACCTTTTGGGCCAAAGGGGCTTGTCTTCTGGATAGTGCAGTCCGAAGGCCTCGACCATCTGGGCCTTGCCCTCCAGTGTGATTCCGCC
>JAHEKA010000346.1 GCA_024638585.1 Rhodospirillales bacterium | reverse complement strand
TTTCACCTCGCCGGGTGGCCAGGGTCAGCGCCGCGGAGCCGGGATAGCCCACCACGAATTTGATGTTCCAGCCAAGATGCTGCACCCCGAAGGCGAGCATCTGAGCCCAACTGCGGCTGCCATCCAGGGTGCCGATCACCACCGGCTTCAGGGACTTGTCGGTCAGGTTCTTGATCTTCGCCTTGTTGATGGTCACGACGGAGCCACCGCGATTGACGGCCCCGAAAAACTCGTACTTGGTGGGATCGTACTTCACCACCTTCTTCCGCAGATTGTTGGCATCGACGTAGGAGCTCGCGCCGCCGAACCAAGTGAAACCGTCGGGCTTGACCTCGTTGTAGAAATAATTGTTGGCCTTCACGCCGTGGCCCGCGGGCATGTTGCGGTAGATCATCTGCGGCCTGCCAGGCAGGTATTTCTGCAGATAGCGTCCCACCAGCCGGCTCGTGCCATCGGTGCCGCCGCCCGGCGACGAGCCGATGACGACGTTGATACGCTTGCCGCGGAAATCGGGGGCCGCGTCGGCCGTCGCCGCGACGCCGGCCCATCCGAGGGCCGCCGCGGCACCGAACGTCTTGATTCTAAAGCTAAAACTGGTCATTAGCATATCTCCCAATTTTTCCATCAGAACCGGAGATCGGGGCCTTGTTCGAAGACGCAGGCCCATCCGGCAGCGGAATCCCTGTTTCGCGCGGTTCGCGCTATTTTGTTTGTTTATATCACAACATCTGATGGGTTTCTGCTCTGTTTCGGGGCTCTCCCGGCGATCGTCTATAGGAACGGCAAATCCGGCGGATAGGGGAAGGGGATCAGGAGAGGCTGCTGCCAAACCACCCGGATCAAGCTGTCGAACAGGCCGATCAAGACCAGCTCCGACAAAACCCCCAACGTCAGCGCCACCCGCCAACTGCCCCCATGGACCCGGGCATATGCCAGGGGCACAATGAAGAAGGTGATGTGGAAGCCGATCAGCACGATTCCGGCAAGCGTGCCCGCGATCCAACCCGCCGCCTGGAAATAGCGGATGTAGATCTTGCTGCCCTCCACCGGATTTTCCATGACATCGGGATTGCGCCGGTAGCGGATATAATCCATTAGCAATTGGAGCAGGCCGAGGGAAACGCCCACACCGGCCACGAAATAGACGTCCATTGCCGCGCGCAACGGCCATTTGACCGCTTCCATCACGCCGTAGATCATCACGGCCAGGAACAGACAGGTGAACACGACACCGCCGATGGACTGCATGCGGGGCTGATCGTCCTCCAGATAGTAGTCCATCTGCACCTTCTGTTTATGGCGCTGGTGCCACATGGGATAGAACACGGTGGCGATGATCACCGCGCCGATCACCAACACGCCGGGGAACAGCAGCCAGGCAAAGTCATACCGGTCCATGGAAAGCCACAGATAGGTCTGGATCTTCGGTCCCAGGACGACCGCCACCAGGACCGGCGGGCGCGGCCAGCCGTAACGCCGCATGAAGACACCGATGAAGGAGAACACCACCAGGGTGGCGAGATCCTCGTAGGAGAACGTGATGCCGTAGGCGGCGGCGATGGTGAAGATCAGTGTCATCGGCACGATGATGTAGAACGGCATCACCGACACCCGGGCGAACGGTCCCGCCAGGCCCATGGACAGCCCCGCGGCAAAAATATTGGCCACCACCATCAATGTGATCATGGCGAAGATGTAATGCTGATGGGTGGTCACCATCGGTTCGCCCGGCACGATGCCGACGGCGGCGAAGCCCACCAGCACCAGGGCCATTGAGGTGGAGCCGGGAATGCCAAAGAACATGGTGGGGATCAGCCCGCCGCCTTCCTTGGCGTTGTTGGCGCTTTCGGGCGCGATCACGCCGCGCACGTCACCCTTGCCGAAATTCTCCGTGTTCTTCTCGCTTTGGGCCGCGTGGGCATAGGCGAACCAGTCGGCAACCGAACTCCCCAGCCCGGGGAGAAACCCGACCCAGACGCCGACGATGGAGCACCTGATCACCAGCCACCAGTTCCGGAACGCATCCCTGCAACCCTGCCACAGGCCCGAGCCCAGGCTACCGGTGTCCGATATGCTGGACCGCCGGATCGACAGGTCGATCAGCTCGGGGATCGCGAACATGCCAAGCCCGACCAGGGCGATATGCACGCCGTTGGTGAGATAGTAGCCTTCGAAGGTGAAGCGCTCGATCCCGGTCCGGACCTCGGTCCCAACCAGCGCGATGCCGAGGCCCAGCGCCGCCGCCATCAGCCCTTTGATGGGTGTCTTGCCGGACAGGATGCCGACGGCACTCAGGCCCCAGAGAACCAGCATGAACAGCTCCGGCGAGCCCAGCAGCAGCACCAATGGCGTGAAAATCGGCAGCGACGCCAGGAACACAACGGCGCCGAACAGGCCGCCCAGGACCGAAGCGGTGTATGCCGCGCCGAACGCCCGGTTGGCCTCGCCCTTCCGCGCCATGGGGTAGCCGTCGACGATGGTCGCCTGGGACCCCGCGCCGCCGGGCACCGCGATCAGGACCGAAGGGAAGGTATTGGCGGTGTTGGAAATGATGGTGATGCCCAGCAAAAGCGCGATGCACTCATAGGGCTGAAGGGTCATTGAAAACGGGATCGCCATGGCGAGCAGGGTCGAGGACCCGACCCCGGGCATGGCGGCGAAGATGGAACTCAGGACCACCGCGCAGAGCATAATGAGCAACGGCTTCCATTGCAGGATGCCGTTCACGCCTTGCCAGACGACGTCGAAATCAACCATGTCTTAGGTTCCCTGGAATTTCACGCGGGTGCTCAGCCTTCGCTCTGCGTGCCGGCGGTGGCCCGCTCGGAATCGCGCCAGGCATGGTCCAGCTTAGTGGGCTTGGCTATGGGGACAGGGAACAACGGGGCGTCGCGGCACTTTTCGGCGGCCTGGGCGTTGGCAAGCGAATCGTCCCAATATTTGCCCGTGAAGCGACAGCCGTTGAAATCCGCCGATTCGTCTGACGCCAGCCACAACGCCATCTTGTTCATCACGTCCGGATCGAGTCCACGGTCACGGATGTCGCCGCGGCCAAACCGCGTATTGACGGCACCGCCCGGGCCTAAGCAATTGACGGTGACGCCGGTGCCGGCGGTTTCCTCGGCCCAGCTCAGCACCTGGGCCTCAACCGCGGATTTCGAGGGGCCATAGGCTCCGGCAAAGGCTTCATGCTGGGAATCGGCGTTCTTGTTTGTGACGATGACGCGGCCCCACCCCTGTTCCAGCATCTTAGGGATCGCCGCCTTGGCCATCATGTAAGGGCCAACCACATTGGTGGTAATGACGTCGCGCCAGCCCTCGGGCTCGGTCTCCCAGAACGGGATATCGCGCGCCCCGTGGTAGCGTTGGCTTTTTCCCGCGTTGTGAAACAGCACATGAACGGTACCGAAAGCCACCTCCGTGCGGGCCACCACCATCTGGCACTGGGCCCAATCGATGACGTCGGCGATCAGGCCAAGACCGGTGCCTTCGCCCCCGGCCGCATCGATGGCGGCAACGGTGTCGGCCAGTTCCGCATCGATGGCGTCGCTGGTTTCGTCGCTGGCGGGCGCCGCCGTGACGACCACGCCCTTGGCCCCGGCGGCGGCATAAGCCACGGCGATTTCCCGCCCCATGCCGCGACTTGCGCCGGCGATGATCGCGACTTTGCCTTCAAGTGAGATCGGGTCCAAGTGTCAGCCTCCCCCTGCCCCGGTTTTTGGGACTTATCGCCCTTGTTTAGTCGAGCCCCAGCAGGGTTGCAATAGCGGGTTCCGGCCA
>JAHEKA010000345.1 GCA_024638585.1 Rhodospirillales bacterium | reverse complement strand
TGGCGCTGGCGAACACGGTGCTGACGGTCTACCTGTTTGCGGTGATGGTGGGCGTCCTGCCCGGCGGCTGGGCGGCCGACAAGACAAGAAACCATGGGCTCTTGATCGTCACCGGGTTCGCTGTCTGCGCGGCCCTAATGGCGCTGGTGGGAATTGAAGGCATTGGATTCTGGTTGGCCCTGGGCCTGTTGACGGTGGTCGGGATGATCCGCGGTTTCGTGCAGTCCTCACGAGACGTCATGGTGCGCGCCATCGCGCCCAAGGCCTCGGTCGGCACGGTGTTCGGGTTCGTCAGCACGGGGTTTCTCGCGGGCCAGGCGCTGGCGCCGCCGATCTATGGGGTGTTGTTGGATCTGGGCTCTCCCTCCGTGGTGTTCTGGGTCTCGGCGGCTTTCTCCTTGATGTGCATGTTGACCGCCCTGCCGGGTGCCGGGGGACGGACTCAGAAGTGACGCTGTCACTGGCGGCCGGCCGGCATTCGTGACGATCCGGCCGCCCTGTGTTAGTGATTGAGAAAATAACGCATCGGAAACGCTGCCAAGGAGGTTCGCCATGGGAACCATCAGATATCTTGCCGTCATCAGCAAGGATCCCGATAGCCTCGCCCGGTTCTATACCGAGGAAGTGGGCATGGAAGAGCTCGACCGCTCACCCCAGGGGGATATCACCCTGACCGACGGGTATTACAACCTCACCCTGTTCCGCCAGCGTGCCGACCTGATCGAGCTGCGCAAGGATCCGGGCCTGCATCATATCGGCATGGCCGTGGACGACATCGACGCGGTGCTGGCCAAATATCGCGAGGTGATCCCGGGCGGCATCGCCGTCAAGGAACCGGAAGGCGTTCAATACGGCGAGGTGCGCATTTTCGATCCCGAATGCAATCCCATCAGCCTCTCGGAGAACGGTTTCGGCGTGGGCAAGGGCAAACGCGGTTTGCCGCGTATCGGCCACATCGCGATTCACACATTGCAGCCTCAGCGCTCGGCCGATTTCATGACTGCGCTGTTCGGCATGCGCGAACTCAAGACCACCCAGGAGAGGCGCAGCCAGGGGCGCTTCAACTGCTTCATGGGGGACGGGTCCACCAACCTTGCCCTGCATCCCTATTACCGCACCAGGGACGAGGAAGGCTTCGCTCTCTATAACCGCATCGGCCATGACGGCAATGAGGAAGGCCCGGATGAAAGGCGCTTCGGCATCCATCATTTCGGCCTGCTGATGCGCGATGCGACGCAAAAGGCGGAGCAATTGAGCCACGGCCGCAGCCTGGTCGCCGACCGGCCGGCGGAACGGCCCTATGCCGAGTACCGGGTGCTCGACCCGGAGGGCAATGGCTTCGACCTCACGCAGAACAAGGGCTGGGAGGTCGATGTGGATAAATGGGAACGGGTCGAATAAGGTGCGCCCGACATAAAACCAAGAAGTGAAACGCTATAGGAGGAAACAATGGCGGATACAGATACCAAGGACAAAGGCGGCGAATTGCGCGGCGCGGAGAAGAAAGAGGCCTTCTTCCAGGCCGCCGAGGCGCTGATTCAAAGCTTTGCCTTCGATGCGCCCAAAATCGAATTTCCCAACGAGAAGAAGAAGGTCCACGTCAAACTGGCGGGGACCAACAATGTGCGGGCATCGATCCAGATCCTGCGGGAAGGGGGTGAGAACAACCTCCACTACCATCCCAATATGGACCTGATTTACATGGTGCTGAAGGGCACGATCCGGTTCTACGGCCCCGAGGATAAGGTGATCGGCGAATACGGCCCGCTCCAGGGTGTCCTGCTTCCGGAAAACGCGCGCTACTGGTTCGAAAGCGTGGGCACCGAAGAGGCCCATTTGCTGCAGATCGCGGGCTTCCCCAAGGGCGTCACCGGCATGAAGCGGATCCCCCTTGAAGCACCGAAGCAGGCCGACGGCGGCGAAGGCGTCTGGTTCGACAGCGCCAGCGGCAAGACCCTGTCGGACACAGAACAACAGGCCAAAGAACGCGACGAACACGGCGTGTGAATTCCATCGAAAACACATGAGAAAGTTCGTTTACTAGATTGTAAAATAACCCAAATTTGGGCTTTGATCCCCAGCACGGAGACAGGGTCGGAGCGGTTGTCCTTTGCCTGTAGGGCGAGCCGTCAATGGGCCCGACAGGCCGCGGACCGGGAGGAGCGTGCCGATGAAGGCGGTGATCTATACCAACCGGCGCGAAGACCGCATCCTGGAATTTGCCAACGATTTTCCCGAATTCGAATGGACCATTGTCTGGTCGCCGGAAGACCTTGAGGCCGCGGTTCCCGACGCCACCCTGGTGTTGTTCTCCAACCGCATCTGCACGCCCAAGGTTGGCGCTGCGCTGCGCCGTGGCGCCAGCGAAAAGCTCAAGTGGGTCCATTCCCATTCCGCCGGCATCGAGCGGATCAGCACCATGGGGGTGCCCGAAGGCGTGCCGATCACCTATTCCGCGGGCGCCAAGGCGCCGGTCTGTGCCGAACATGCGATGATGCTGCTGCTCGCGCTCTCTCGACGTATTTGGGAACTCAACGCCGCCAAGGCGCGGCATTATTGGGCGCGCCGCGAAATGAACTTCACGATCCGCTCCATTGAGAGCGAGACGCTGGTGATCATCGGCCTCGGCGGCATCGGCCGTGAAGTCGCGCGCAAGGCCAAGGCCTTCGATATGCGGGTGGTGGGGATCTCCCGCGCCGGTATGGCCGAAGGCGATGTCGACGCCGTGCTGCCTCGCCAACGCCTGCACGAGGCGCTGGCGGAAGCGGATGCCGTGGTGATCGCCACCGATTCGGACGCCACCAGCCGCAAGATGATGGATGCCCGAGCGTTTGCCGCGATGAAGCCCACCGCCTATCTGATCAACGTGTCCCGCGGTGAGATCGTCGACCAGGACGCCCTGACCGAGGCGCTTCAGGAAGGGCGGATCGCCGGTGCCGCGACCGACGTCGCGGATCCTGAGCCGCTTGATCCGGCAAGTCCGCTTTGGGACATGGAGAACGTCATCATCAGTCCCCATGTGTCCGCCGCCGGCAACAATGTGAGTTACCGCCGCCTGAAGGAACTTTTCGCCGGCGAATTGGCGCGGTTCCTGGCAGGCAAGCCGTTTCTGCATGCTTACGATCCCGATGCCGCAGCCAATCGGGCGGCGCTTCGGAACTAAGTCCTCAGCCAAGAATATGCAATCTGCTGGTGAGCAAGGTCCCTTGGTCCGAAGCACGGAATCGGTGCTCTCGTTTCTGTCGCATGGGCGCCTGCAACCAAAAATTTCGCTGTATATCAATAGATTATGAGTTATTTCCGAATTTTTAACCTAACTGTAAAAGTATGCATTGGTGAGTATCCAGTAATACCATGGGTCATCGGAGACGGTTGTGGTGCGTCAGATTTCGTGAGGCTGGGCCGGCCTTCGCACCCCCGAAAAGGCTGGGAGATCAGCAGAGTTTTTGGCCAGAAGCGATTCGAGCGCGCATGGAGACGGACATGGAGATCAGCGATACACGGGTGCTGGTCGTCGAAGACGATACCGAAGCGATGACGCTGTTGCGGCAAATGCTCAATTCCATGGGGATCGACCAGGTCATTGCGGCGAAGGATGGCAAGGAGGCCCAGGACCTTTTGGGCGCCTGCGATGAGATCGGCGATCTGGTCGATCTGATCATTTGCGACTGGAAAATGCCGAAGATGACCGGGCTGGATCTTCTTCGCCAGGTCAGAACGGTGAGCGCCGATATCCCGTTTCTAATGGTTACGGGAGCGTCGGACGAGGCCAACGTCCTTGAT
>JAHEKA010000344.1 GCA_024638585.1 Rhodospirillales bacterium | reverse complement strand
TCATGACGATACATGTGGGTGAACAGGAAGGCTTTCAACGCGCGGTCGTTTTCCGCCATTCCGTTGGAAAAAGCAATCACCGGATGGTCAAGCGCGCGAATTTCATCGGCGTCCGAGGGGCTAACGGCTTCGATCCGCGCCCTGGATTCGCCGATCAAATCGCTGACCATGGCATTGATCAGCCGGCGCACCGCTTCGTGGATGACGCGATCGCGGTCAAGACCCGGATGGAGCCGCGCGACCTCCTCGAAGACCGGCCCGACCAGGGGCACGCCCACGAAATCATTGATTTCCAGCAGGCCTGCGCGCAATCCGTCATCGATATCGTGATTGTTGTAAGCGATGTCGTCGGCAAGGGCCGCGACCTGTGCCTCGGCGCTGGGGAAGGTGGTGAGATCGAGCGGAAAGTCGCGGTCGAATTCAACGATCGCCGCGGGGATGGCGGCGGACCTTTTCCTGACCGCATGAGGGCCCATCAGCGGTCCGTTGTGCTTGACCACGCCCTCCAGTGTTTCCCACGTCAGGTTGAGGCCGTCGAAATCGGCGTAGCGCTGTTCCAGGCGGGTCAGGATCTTCAAGGTTTGCGCGTTGTGGTCGAACCCACCATGAGCGGCCATGGCGGCATCCAGAGCGTCCTCCCCGGTATGGCCGAAGGGGGTATGGCCGAGATCATGAGCCAGTGCCAGGGCTTCGGCCAGGTCCTCGTTAAGGCCCAGGCAGCGCGAGATCGAGCGTGCGATCTGACTGACCTCGAGGGAATGGGTCAGCCGGGTCCGATAGTAATCGCCCACGTGATAGACGAACACCTGGGTCTTGTGCTTGAGGCGTCGGAACGCCGCCGAATGGATGATGCGGTCCCGGTCGCGTTGAAAGTCGGTGCGGGTATTGGTCGGAGGCTCCGGGTGCAGCCTTCCGCGACTGGTCCCTGGGTGGCACGCGTACGGGGCGAGACGGGGACCGAAGGCGGCTAGGTCGATGTCGGATGACGGAACCATGAGGAACGCACCGTGCCATGGGCGCAAACCGGGCGCAATGGGCCTCGCAAGTGGGTGCGGTGCCTCGGCGAGACAGCGGAGAATGACGGCATTTTATTAATATTCCTTTCATCCTATGTCTTTAGTAACAGTGCGGGCAAACTCGGGGTTCAAAATGAAAATTTCACGCATTCGGCCGCTCCATATGGGGCTTTTGGCTATCGTCTCGATCGGCTTTCTGACGTTTTCCGACTACGGAGTGTTGAGCGCAACTTCGGACCGGATCCTCGCGCGGCAGGCCGAGCAGGCGGCGTTGACGTGGTCGCGCTACATCTCGCAACAATTGTCACGGATGGAGGAGATCCTGGCCGGGACCAAACTCACCAAGGACGATCAAGCTTTCTTGACGGGCGTCCGTCAGTTTGGCCAGGTCTTTCGCTTCAAGCTTTTCGATGCCCAGGGCAGACTGCGTCTCGTTTCAGACGATCTCAATGTCGCCAAGGCCAATGGTCCAAGCCTGACCGACCACAACGCCAAAGCCGCTGCCGTGGTCACAACCGGCACCTTCCACACCGAAATGCATGAGGGTAAAGGAAAGTTCGATCGGCCGGATTTCTATATCGAATCCTATGTGCCCCTGTTCCGAAACGATCAACGGATTGGGGTCGTGGAGGTGTATCTAGATATCACCGAGGCCCGCGAACATATCCGGGATCAATTTGTCGTGTTCGGCCTGGAAGTGACCGGCCTCGCCCTGCTGGCCCTGTCGATCCCGGGGATTGTCATCCTGCTTATGGTGCGGGCGATTGGGGAGCGCAATCGCGAGCTTGACATCGAACGCGAGCGGGCGCTTGCGGCGGACCGTTCTAAATCGGAGTTCCTTGCCAACATGAGCCACGAGATCCGTACGCCGATGAATGCGGTGATCGGCATGTCGGAGGTGTTGGAAGGGACAGATTTGGACGCCCGCCAACGATCGTTTGTCGAGGTGATCCGGGATTCCGGCAACAACCTTTTGAAACTCATCAATGACATTCTGGATTTTTCGAAGATCGATGCCGGCCAGTTGGAGCTGGATTTCCAGCCGTTCGACCTCAGGTCCGCGGCGGAGGATATCGGCGCACTCATTTCGCCGAGAGTGTCGGAAAAGAACATCGAATTGGCGCTGCGATATCAGCCTTTCCTGCCTACTTTGTTTGTGGGCGACAGTGGCCGGATCCGTCAGGTGCTGCTCAACCTCGTCAGCAATGCGGTCAAATTTACCGAACATGGTCATGTCCTGGTTGACATCACTGGCAAGGAACAAGGGGACTGCGTCGATCTGATCATCCGGATCGAGGATACGGGCATCGGCATCGCGCCCGAGAATCTCTCCTCTGTCTTCCAGAAATTTACCCAGGCGGATTCAAGCTCTACCAGGCGATTCGAAGGGACCGGGCTCGGCCTGACGATCTCCAAGACTCTGGTGGAGCTGATGGGCGGTTGGATCACCGTGGAGAGTGAGGTGGGCAGAGGCTCGACCTTCTCCATCTTCCTGACACTGCCGATCCACCGAAGCACCGTGACCCGTCCGATCGTCCCGGTGGACGTGTCCGGCGCGCGGGTCCTCGTCGTAGACGACAATGCGGTCAACCGGACGATCCTGGTCGAACAGTTCGGTACCTGGAAATTTAAAGTCGCAGCGGTTCCGTCGGGCAACGAAGCATTGCTCGCCCTGCGCCAGGCGGCAGGCGAGAGCCAGCCATTCGACTTGGTAGTGCTGGACTACCACATGCCTGGCATGAACGGCGCAGACACAGCCCGGAAAATCCGCTCCCAAGACGTGAGCGCGAAGACTCCCATCATCCTGCTCGCTTCCGTGGACACGGCTGGCGATGGCGGGCATTTCCGTGAAATCGGTATCCAGGAGCACCTGGTTAAACCGGCCAACTCTTCGATGCTGTTCGACACGACCGTGCGGGTGCTGATGGAAGCACGCCAACCGGCGATTGGGGACGCTGCGGCGGGTGTGGCTCAAGCCCGGGACTCCCAGCCGGCCCATGCCTCTTCTCCTCAACAGGACGTTTCGCGCTCAGGCATCTCCGTGTTGGTGGTGGAAGACAATGAGATGAATCAGACGGTGATGGTCTGCCTATTGGAGGAATTGGGTCACGGCCACAGGATTGCCGGAAACGGCCAGGAAGCAATGGAAATTCTCGACGGCTACTCCCCCGATGTGATTCTGATGGATGTGGCGATGCCGGTCATGGGTGGCTTCGAGGCCACTCAGGAAATTCGCAAGTTGGAGCTGGCCAAGGGCGGACATTTGCCGATTATCGGCGTGACAGCGCACGCACTTTCGGGCGATCGGGAAAAATGTATCGAGGCGGGAATGGACGATTATCTCGCCAAGCCCGTGACAAAGGCTGCGCTGGCGGAAAAAATCGAATTTTGGACCTCAGGCGATGGTGCCCGGGCCTCGGTGGCCTGAGGGACTGAGTTGCGAGTGATTCTTACCAATTGACTTTGGCGGCGGGGTTCCCCACATATGGGGGGCCGAAAGTATCGTAGCGGCGTGTATTGGAGGATTTCATGACCGACCTGGCGGCGGCCCGCCCCCTGGACATTACCGACCGCGCGGTCAAGCGCATTGCCGAGCTGGTGGCCCAGCCCGATCATGCGGGTCTGACCCTGCGCCTGGCCGTCAATGGCGGCGGCTGTTCCGGATACCGAGGAATAGCATGGCAAGAAGGCATGCCCATACAGAAGACGCCGAGATCAACATCACGCCGATGTTGGACATCGTCTTCATTATGCTGATCTTTTTTATTGTCACGACGTCCTTCACCAA
>JAHEKA010000343.1 GCA_024638585.1 Rhodospirillales bacterium | reverse complement strand
CCGGTCGAAATATTATAGGTCCCCGACGCATCGCCGCCGGTGCCGCAGGTGTCGATGGCGCCCTCGGGGGCCTTGACCGCAAGCGCCTTGGCCCGCATCACGGTGGCGGCGCCGGTGATCTCCTCGATGGTTTCACCGCGCACCCGAAGCGCCATCAGGAAGGCGCCCATCTGGGACGGCGTCGCCTCGCCGGACATGATGATCTCGAAGGCTTCCTCGGCCTGATCACGGCCGAGCGCCGCACCGTCGGCGACCTGGGCGATCAGTCCCTTGAAATCCCTGGGTTCTCCGTTCATGCGGCGATGCCCTCCCTGGCGGCGATGGTGAGGAAATTCTTCAGCACCGCGTGGCCGTGTTCCGATGCGATGCTTTCGGGGTGGAACTGGATGCCGTAGATCGGCAGTTCCTTGTGCCTCAGCCCCATGATCAGCTTGTCTTCGGTTTCCGCCGTCACGATCAGGCAATCGGGCAGGCTGTCCCGATCGACGATCAGGGAATGGTAGCGCGTCGCATTGAAAGGCGATGCCAGCCCCTCGAACACGCCCGAGCGATCGTGGTGGATGGCGCTGATCTTTCCGTGCATCGGCTCGGGCGCCCGGATGACGCGCCCGCCGAAGGCCTGGCCGATGCTCTGATGGCCAAGGCAGACGCCGAGGATCGGCCGCTTGCCCGCGGCGGCCGTGACCAGGTCCAGGCAGATGCCCGCCCGGTCGGGATCGCAGGGTCCGGGGGAGATGATGATTCCCTGATCGCCCAGCGCCAGGGCCTCGTCGATGCCGACGGCATCGTTGCGGCGCACGACCATCTCCGCCCCTTCCTCGCCCATGAAGTGGAGAAGGTTGTAGGTGAAGCTGTCGTAGTTATCGATAAGTAAATACATTGCAATAGGTTAGAGTTGTTTTCTAAAGCGAAATCAAAGGCCTGGAGGCCTCCCTTATAGCAGGTCGCCCAATGTGAAGAAAGTCGGCCCGGCAACGTTACCCCCGATCCGGGGTGGCGGGAAGGGCCCCGGCGGGCGGCTTGGGCCGGGCCGGGTGTGAGATGTCGGCGCGGCGCGGGCGTTTAGGGCCGGACGGTGGCGTAGTTGAACATCTTCTTCACGCCGCTGGTTTTGGTGACGACGCGGACGACCTTCTCCATCTCCGGCTTGGACCGGGCGCGGCCCAGGATGTAGACGTTGGAATACGAATCCACCGCCACCTTGAAATTGACATCGGCGATGCCGCGGGTCTTGGTCAGGTTAAAGCCGACCTTGACGTCGAGCGCCAGGGCGTCGGTCCATTTGAGGAGAGTCTTGTTCTTCTCACCGCGTTCTTCCTCTGCCTTGCTCATCTGGGTGACGTGCCAATAGAGCTTCTTCACGCCCTTGACGTTCTTCACTCCGGTCAGGAATTTGTCGTAGGTGGCCTTGTCGTTGAAGATGCCGGTGATCAGGAGGTGCTGTTCGTAGATCTCGGTCGAGGCCTTGATGGTGCCGAGCTCCACCATGATGCGGTTGACGTCGCCGACGATCTTGTTGTCCTTGAAGATGTCCTTGGCCGAGCGCGCCTCGATGGCGCGGTCGATCAGGGTCTTGGGTGCGGTGATGATGTCCAGCACCTGGGCCGGGCTGCGCTGGGCCGGGTGGGCCAGGATAAGAAGTGTCATGACGGCGAACAGAACGGCGCGGCGCATTGGGGGAACCTCCAAGTTCAGGGGCGGAATTTATGGGGCGCGATCGGGGGATTATGAACCTTCCTCGGACCCGCGGCAATCGGGGGTGCGGGGCAAATTGGTGACAAACGGCCGGCAGCCGGCTCAGTCCGACTGGGCAGCGAAGGCGACCGCCTCCTCGGCGGCGCGGATGAGCGCCCGGGCCTTGTTGCAGCTTTCCTGGTATTCGGCCTCGGGGTCGGAATCGGCGACCACGCCGCCGCCGGCCTGAACGTAAATGGTGCCGTCCTTCACCACCGCCGTGCGCAGCGCGATGCAATGGTCCATGGACCCATTGGCCGCAAAATAGCCGACCGATCCGCCATAGATGCCGCGGCGCGCGCATTCCAGTTCGTCGATGATCTCCATCGCCCGCACCTTGGGCGCGCCGGACACGGTGCCCGCGGGAAATCCGGCGCCGAGCGCGTCCAGGGCGGTGAGGCCCTTGCCGATCTTGCCCTGCACATTGGAGACGATGTGCATGACATGGGAATAGCGCTCGATCACCATCTGCTCGGTCACCTCGACGGTGCCGATCTTCGAGACCCGGCCGGTGTCGTTGCGCCCGAGATCGAGCAGCATCAAATGTTCGGCAATCTCCTTGGGATCGGCCAGCAGGTCTTCTTCCAGCGCCTTGTCTTCGGCGCCGTCGCGCCCCCGGGGGCGGGTGCCGGCGATGGGGCGGATGGTCACCGTGTCGTCGCGCAGGCGCACCAGGATCTCCGGGCTGGACCCCACCACCGCGAAGTCCCCGAAATCGAGAAAGAACAGGAAGGGCGAGGGATTAAGACGCCGGAGCGAGCGGTAGAGGGCGAACGGCGGCAGGGAAAACGGCACCGAAAAGCGCTGAGAGGGCACGACCTGGAAGATGTCGCCGGCCAGGATGTACTCCTTCGCCCGCTTGACCATGCCGTGATAGGCCTCGCGCGTCGTGTTGGACACCGCAACCGGCGGCGGCGTTGCGCCCGGCGGCGCCTCCACCAATGTGTGATCGAGCGGCGCCGCGAAGGCCTCGACCATCTCCTTGAGCCGGGTTTGGGCGGCGTCAAAAGCCGCATCGGCGGTCGCTTCCTTGCCGGGCCAGACCGGGGTGATCAGGGTCACGACGTCTTCGATATTGTCGAAGATGGCGATCACCGTGGGGCGCAGGAATATGCCGTCGGGCACGCCCAGGGTATCGGGGTTGTCGTCGGGCAGACGCTCGATCAGGCGCACCATGTCGTAGCCCATATAGCCGAACAATCCGGCCGCCATGGGGGGGAGTTCCCCGGGCGTCTCCAGGGCGCATTCGGCGAGAAGGCTCCGTAGAGAGGTCAGGCTGTCTTCCGCGCAAGGGGTGAAGGCTTGCGGATCGGCGATGGCATCGCGGTTGATCTCCGCCGCATCGCCGCGGCAGCGCCAGATCAGATCGGGCTTCAGGCCGATGAAGGAGTAGCGCCCGCGCACATCGCCGCCTTCGACGGATTCGAACAGGAAACTCATCGGCGCCCCATGGGCGAGCTTGAGGAAGGCCGATACCGGTGTTTCCAGATCGGCGACCAGGCGGGTCCACACAAGCTGAGCGCGGCCCGCCTGATGGGCTTCGATGAAGGCTTGGTGCGACGGCTGACAGTCCATGCTTATGAACGCGAAAGGTTGGCGACGGCCCGGGGCGGCACGTCGCGGCCTATAGCCTCGGATGGAGGAGGTCGGGATAGGTCTTGATGGTGTAGCGCTTGCGGAATGCCTGGATCAATTGATCCGTCAGGTCGCCGGCAATGCCGTCTGTGATTTCGCCCTTGGTGACCGTTTCGATTCTGGACTTGTCCTCGCCGCCCGCCGGATTGGCCGACACCAGGACGCCGACGACGAATCCCTTGGGGGATTCCGCCATACCCGCCTCGCCGGGTTTGAAGCTGAACATCTGCTCCGCGAGTGCCGCCGGAACCCCGCTTTGCGCCTCATGGGTGAGGCGGGTGAAGGGCTTGGAGGTGGAGACCTTGAGCTTCTCCTCCTTGGCGACCTTTTCGATGGGCGTGCCTTTCTTGATGCGCTCGAGGATCGACTTGGCGCGCTTCTCGGCCTTTTGCGCCTGCTGTTCCGCCTTCCATGACATCACCGCGACGCTGCGCACCTCGGTGAGAGGTCGGGGTGCCGGT
>JAHEKA010000342.1 GCA_024638585.1 Rhodospirillales bacterium | reverse complement strand
CAGCGAGCGCTTCCAGCCGCCGAAGCTCATGAACGCCATCGGCACCGGGATGGGCACGTTGATCCCGACCATGCCGGCGCCCGCGGCGGCGGTGAACGCCCGGGCGGCATCGCCGTCGCGGGTGAAGATGGCCGCCCCGTTGCCGTATTGATGGCCGTTGACGATCGCCAGCGCCTCATCGAAATCCCCGGCGCGCACCACCGAAAGCACCGGGCCGAAGATCTCTTCCGCGTAGATCGTCATCTCCGGCGTCACCCGGTCGAACAGCGAGGCGCCCAGGAAAAATCCGTCCTCGAAACCCTGGAGGGCGACGTCGCGGCCATCGACCACCAGGTCAGCCCCTTGCGCCACGCCCTTCTCGATGTAATCGAGGACGCGGGCGCGGTGGGCGGCGGTGACCAGCGGCCCCATTTCGGCCTCCGCGTCGGTGGCCGGGCCGATCTTCAACGCGCCCACCCGCGTCTTCAGCGTATCCACCAGCTTGTCGCCGGCATCGCCCACGGCGACGGCGACGGAAACCGCCATGCAGCGTTCCCCAGCCGATCCGTAAGCCGCGCCCATCAGCCCGTCGGCGGCGAGGGACAGGTCCGCGTCGGGCATCACCACCATGTGGTTCTTGGCGCCGCCCAGCGCCTGCACCCGCTTGCCGGCGGCGGTGCCCGTGGCATAGATGTGCTCCGCCACGGCCGAGGAACCGACGAAGCTGACGGCACCGATCTCCGGCGCGCCGAGAATGGCATCGACGGCCTCAGCATCGCCATTGACGACATTCAGCACGCCCGGCGGCAATCCCGCTTCGCTCAGCAGCTCGGCCAGGCGCAAGGCGGCGGACGGCACCTTTTCCGAAGGCTTCAGGATGAAGCAGTTACCCGCCGCGATGGCCAACGGGAACATCCAGAGCGGCACCATCACCGGGAAGTTGAACGGCGTGATGCCGGCGCAGATGCCGATGGGCTGGCGCAGGGAAAAGCTGTCGATCTCGGTCCCGACGTTCTCGGCGTATTCGCCCTTCAGCAGATGGGCGATGCCGCAGGCGAATTCCACCACTTCGAGGCCGCGGGCGAGCGAGCCGTGAGCATCGGCCAGGACCTTGCCGTGCTCGGCGGAAACCAGGGCGGCCAGGGCGTCGGCATCGCGTTCGATCAGCTCCTTGAACTTGAACATGACGCGCGCCCGGCGCTGGGGCGGCGTCGCGGCCCAGGCGGGGAAGGCCTCGGCCGCGCAGCTGACGGCCTCGGCCACCTCATCCGCGCCGGCCAGCGGGACCCGGGCCTCGACGGTGCCGGTCGCGGGATTGAAAACGTCCCCGAAACGCCCGCTCGTCCCATTGACGCGCGCGCCGCCGATGAAATGATGCAGTGCCTCCGCCATGGCTCTTTTCCGCCTTTTGTCGCCTTGGTTTTCCGCTGGCAGAGTAGTGTTCCGGGCTGGCTCACGCAATCGTGTCGCCATGGGCGACCGGACCCGCGCTAGAATCTCACCATGCACCGCATGTCCCCTGCGGCCCTCGCCCTGGCCGCCCTCGCGCTGGCCGCCCTGCTGGCCGCCCTGATGGCCGCCGCCCCCGGCCCCACTGCCGCCGGGGGATCCGGGGACGCGACCGCGGATCACCGCTTTGCCGAGGGACTGGCCGCTTACAACGCGGGGCGCTATCGCGCGGCGGCGCGGCTCTGGGGGCGCCTCGCCCAGGCCGGGCATGTGGATGCCATGATCGGCCTCGCCGGGCTCCACCGCCAGGGGCTGGGGGTCGTGCCCGACCCCGCCCGCGCCGCGGCCCTTTACCGGCGGGCAGGCCTTCTCGGCCGCGCCATCGCCCAGGCCAATCTGGCGGAGATGCTGGTTCGGGGAGAGGGACTGGCCGCCGACCCGCCGCGCGCCTGGGCGTGGTTCACCCTGGCCGGCGCCGGCGGCAATGCATGGGCCCGGCGCCAGGCCGCACGCCTGGAGGGGACAATGTCAGCCGATCGGCGCCGGCGCGCCCGAAGCTTGCTGGCCGCACTGAAACGCGAGATCGCCGCCGCCCGCTAGGGGGCGTCCGGGCCGTCGCTTGCGAGATTCCGCATCACGAAACGGCGCCAATCGCCGCCGGGCGAATGGCACAGCACGGGGCGGGAGGTCAGCGCCAGGGTCACCCCGTTGATGCGCCAGAGCTTCTTGAACAGCGCGATATCGTCCAGGATGCGGCCCTCGAACCGGCGGTCCATGCGCCGGCGCACCCAGCTGCGCCCAACGCCCCAATAGAGCGCCACGCCAAGCATCAACGCCGCCGCCCCCGCCCACCAGGCCAACAGGAACCCGGCACCCAGGGTCGCCGCCATGATGCCGTAGATCCAGCGGTTGCTGTCGGCCTCCACGCAGAGCGGCGAATCCTGGTGGTTGAGCCGCTTGTAATCCAAACGCACCGACACTCGGCCGGCGGCTATCGCCTGATTGAGGATCTGGAACAGGTCGTTTTCATCCATCGGCCGACCCGCCCCCGGGCACCGGCGGCGCCAGATGCATCGGCCCATAGATCACCGCGAACAGCCCGAAACTCGCCGTCCAGCAGACCCCGGAGGCCAGCATCATCTCCGCCTCCAGCCCGCCGGCCCAGGCGGCACCGATGCGCAGGCCCGCGGCCAGGGTGACCAGGCAATAGACCGCGAGGGTCCCCGCCCCGGCGGTGAGCGGCCGCCCGGTATGCCCCAGCGTCGCCCGGCTCATGACGGCCAGGGTCATGGTGCCGACCGCGCCGACCGACAGGGCATGCAGCCCGGCACTTCCGCTTAAGCCGGCGATCCACGGACCGAGCCCAAGGGCGGCCAGTCCGATCGGCACCCAGGCGTATCCGAGGTGCAGGATCCACACCAGGGGCTCGGACCCGGTCTTGAGCCCGCACCACCGGGCTAGACGGAGCGCGTGCAGACCCGCCGCCAACAGCAAAAGTCCCGCCGTCACCGCGCCTTCGGGCAAAGCCACCCAGACGCCGAGGGCGAGCACGCCGATCCCCAGCGCCGCGCCGTCGATCCAGCCGATCGGCGCGGGTTGCCCCTCTCTCCCGGTGCGCCTCAGCCAGTTGCCGGTGAAGGCCGGGGTCACGCGCCCGCCGATCAAGGTGATCAGGACGACGATCCCGGCGAGTCCCAGGCGCAGGGCGAGGCTCCTGAGCTCCGGTGCATCGGGCCCCGCCAAGTGGAAGGCGGCATTGGCCGCGAACAGGACCGCGAATGCGAGGGCGACCACCAGGTTGCGCCGGTTGCCCGCGCGCAGGATGGCTTGGGCCACGACAAGGGTGAGCACGGCAAGGAACGCGCTATCGAGCACAGCCACGGCCGGCAGGCCGATCGGCCCCGGCACCGTCATGCCGGCTCGCCCGGCAAGCCAGAGGCCGAACAGGGCGGCGAGGGCCCCGCCCCGAAGCGGCGTCCGCCCGGTCCATTGGGGAACGGCGGTCAGGGCGAAGCCGGCGATCACCGCGGCGGCAAAGCCGAACAGCATTTCATGGGCATGCCAGGCGCCCGGCGTGAAACCGGCGCCGGGTGCGACAAGGCCCTGCAATTGGACGAGCCACAGCCCCATGGCGAAGCAAGACCACACCGCCGCGCCGAGGAAGAACGGCCTGAAGCCGAGAGATAGGAAGACGCTCACTGTTCTTTCTCCGAAACCCCACATGCCATATCACCGGACCGCCGAACCGGCAACGGCGAGAGCGGGCTCCCGCCCGACGGCGAGAGCGGGCTCCCTCCCGACGGCGAGAGCGGGCTTCCGCCGACGGGCCCATCGCGGTTATGCTGGTACCATGTCCCTGACCCTTGACCCCGGCGGCCTCGGCCGCATCGCCGCCATCGGCAT